>LADV01000237.1 GCA_000961805.1 Peptococcaceae bacterium BRH_c23
GGAGAATATCAGTGTTTCTTGGGAATGGAGAATCTTCTTCGTAAGGGTCGAATTAAAAAGATTATATTCGAGTACAACTGGGAGATGTTGCAACAAGACGCTGAGCCATTTTATAAATTGTTAAAAATGTATTCTAACGAAGGTGCAATATATCATTCTTTTTCCCCACAGGGGGAACCAGTTTCTTTAAGTATAGGCGATTTAGCTGATCGAAGTTATCCAAATGTGTTAATGGAACTATAACATAAGGCCTATTAATTCTAAGTATCTAAAGTGAGTACTACAAAGGGATCACTGAGTATAGGCTCTGTGATCCCTTTGTAGTACTCTACATCAATTCTCTCTGGAAGATAATAATTTTCCTACAATTTTCCTTCCTTTCTCATTCATACCTGAGATTTTCAGCTTGCATGCTAGTATAAAATAAAGGAGACCGGAATTTCCGGTCTCCTTTATTTTATACTACAACTCTCCCTGGAAGAAAATATTCAGAGTAACCGCACTCGCTGCATTCACAGCACTATAGTAGACTCGCGCATACTTTAGAAAAATCGATGAAACTAAAGTAGTCAATGAGTTCTGGTTAATCGTAACAGGGCCTGCCTCATCTAACCAGTTTGTCCCATCCGGGCTGATCTGCATTTTTACCAGCGCCTGGGCATTTGCAGCTAATGAGGCGTTGACTACGCCAAAGGTCCATGTTTCGACACCTAAGACGGTATAGGTCGTATCTCCACTTCCTGCCGTATTTGTGATATTTGCACGAGTAGCGGAAACATCGGTTGTCGCACTGATCATGGCAAGTCCTGCGGATGTGATAAGCAGACCGCCGGTCGGCGGAGTTATCGCTAAACCACCTGTTGGGGGTGTGATTGCTAGCCCGGATGCCGGTGCAGTTACCGTCAAGCCATTCGTCGGGGCGGTGATTGCCAAACCCGTTGACGTAATCGCTAAACCGTTAGTCGGTGGGGTTATTGCTAAGCCACCCGTTGGAGGGGTGATCGCAAGCCCTTCTGCCGCTGCGGTTACCATCAAGCCATTCGTCGGTGCAGTGATTGCCAAACCCGTTGACGTAATCGCTAAACCGTTAGTCGGTGGGGTTATTGCTAAGCCACCCGTTGGAGGGGTAATTGCTAACCCTGATGCTGGTGCGGTTACCGTCAATCCATTCGTCGGGGCGGTGATTGCCAAGCCAGTTGACGTAATCGCTAAACCGTTAGTCGGCGGGGTGATTGCTAATCCACCTGTTGGAGGGGTAATCGCTAACCCTTCTGCCGGTGCAGTTACCGTCAAGCCATTCGTCGGGGCGGTGATTGCCAAACCCGTTGACGTAATTGTCAGGTTACCCGAGGAATCCGTGTTTAAGGCTGCATTGTTACTTCCAAATATCTTGACCTTTGCTTGATCAGGATTGTCTTGAAAAATTTTAAAATTTGCCATACCTTTACTTATCCCTTCTTTCCTAATGCAATACATATTTATCCATTACATACTACATGATATTCTCTATCTCGACGGAAAGTTTCAGTTTTAGTATGCATATATTAATGAAACGAAAAAGAGATGCGAGGCAAACAAACGATGGCGGTAAAAGTTAGTTTGTGCATGATCGTAAAAAATGAAGGTCAAATCCTGAGGCGATGCCTAAATAGTGTATCTGGTCTTGTCCATGAGATCATTATCGTGGATACTGGGTCTACTGACTCTACGTGTGAAATCGCTCGCCAGTATGGTGCTATCATTCATCATTTCCTTTGGAACGATAATTTCAGTGATGCCCGGAACGCCTCCTTGGCTCTCGCTCAAGGGGACTGGATTTTATTTTTAGACGCTGATGAAGAGATATCTCCCGAAAGCCGGGAGATTTTAAGCCGCCTCGTTGAAAATGAGACGGTTGAAGGTTATTTTGTCAAAATCATGAATCACCTTGGAAAAGAGGGTTGGATCGAAACGGTTCCCGATCTTGTTTTTCGGCTCTTTCGTAATAAAAAAGAGTATCGCTTCCGTGGTGCGATTCACGAACAAATCGCCGACGTTATTTTAGAGAAAAATCCCCAAGCCCGTTATCAGGTTGCTGAGGGTCTTATCCTTATCCATCACGGTTATTTAGACGAAGTAATCAGGGAGAAAGATAAGAAGTTGAGAAACCTGACCTTGATTGAAAAGGAACTAGCTCAAAATCCTACCAACCGATTACTACAATACCATTATGGAGTGGAGCTATTTCGGGCCGAACGATATGCAGAAGCAGCCGCCGTTCTCATCAAGTCTGCGAATGACCTTGATCCGAACACAATCTACCTCCCCAAGCTCTTACGCTATATTGTGATGGCTCAACACTCTTCCGGTCAGCTCCAGGAGGCCCTCCATTCTGCCACACTCGGACTCAAGTTCTTCCCCAATTATGCAGATTTATATTATTATACAGGTCTTATCCTGCTAGACCTTAAACACTATTCTCAAGCACGAAATGCCTTTCTCCAAGCCTTATCTATGCCCGAACAACCTCCTCAATACGCGTCCTTTGCCGGAATTAGGGGATTTCGGTCCTATTACTATCTTGCTCAAATCTCGGAATCTTTTATGGATGAGGAAGAAGCACTCAAGTACTATCTCTATAGCCTTCGCGACAACCCCAACTTTACCCACGCCCTAGAAAGTCTGGTTGGCATTCTCAAACCAACCAAAGAACCTGAATATACGATGGAATGCCTAGAAAAGGTCTGTGATTTCTGCACACCTGCAGCTAATCGACTGATGGGGGACATTTATTTTCGTCACGGAGCCTACGGTCTAGCCTTAAAGTATTTGGACCAAGCTGAGGACGGGTTCCCCGTTTCAGCCGATATCAAATTGAGAAAAGCGATCTGTCTCATTCAGGAACGGCGATTCTTTGAAGCATTAAGGCTCCTTGAAGATTTCCCCCCGGAAAGTCCTGAATACCCGATTGCTACGGTCAATAGGCTATTCTACTTCTGGATTCAGGACAAATCCCAAAAAGTCCGAACCCTCTGGAACGAACTTCATGCCTTTGGATTAGCCCAAGATACGGAAAACGTTATTTCCTTATTTCTAGCCTATTCAGGAAAAAACGCTGCTTCTCCTCAAATAATTTTGGGTCCGGAAGGGATGTTACTTTTACTGGATATTGTCCAACGTTTGATCGCAATGCGAGAATTTAATCGGGCAATGTACTTCTTACATTCTCTGCACCCAAATTGCTTGATCGAGTATTACCTGAAAATTGCCCAACTATTTATAGCCTATAGCGAGGAAAGCAGAGCCATCCTCTTTTTACAAACCTTGATCAGAACAAATCCATCGGCTGAAGCGCATTTTCAGCTTGCCGAAATCTACTCCCAGCTAGGACAGCTTACTGAAGCAGAGAACCATTATAAACATGCCGTGGATATCGACCCAGAGACTCCTCGCTACTATATTCGTCTCATCAACCTCTATACTGCTTGGCGGCGAAACATCCTGAATGAAGCCTTAGCAAAATACCCGGAAAACTACGTTTTCAAGAAGTTATCGGAGGAGGTCTCGTCCAGCCATGAACGAGCGGATTAGCCTCACTATGATCGTAAGAAATGAATCCGTTTATTTAGCGGATTGCCTAGAAAGCGTTAAGAGTGAAGTCGATGAAATCGTTATCGTCGATACAGGGTCTACCGATGATACCATCAGCATTGCCCGGCGTTATACTCCCAATGTCTACTCCTTTCCTTGGAACAACGATTTTAGCGCCGCCCGAAACTTTGCCATAGAGCATGCTTCAGGGGATTGGATCTTAGCTCTGGATGCCGATGAAGAAATCCAGTTTCAAGGTCCGAAGAGCCTTCATGCCCTGCTAGACAGGGAAAAAGACAAAGAAGCTTTTTTGCTCCCTCTTCTTAATCCCGTCTCAGATTCAACCGGCGAATATAATACATTTTATGTTCTCCGGTTGTTCCGAAACAATGGGGGCTATCAGTATGTCGGTATGATTCATGAACAGGTCTCCCTTCCAGACCAACAAAAAGTCGGCCTTGCCAAGGGCCCTATCCTAAAGCATAAATCGTTGCCCCTCAAGATACGGCATCAAAAGAGAATCCGTAACCTTAACCTGCTGAAAAAAGCTTCTCAAGAAGACCCTCATAACCCCTTTTTACATTATTACCTGGGGGTCGAGTGGCTCATGCTTGGTAAACCGGCTTATGCACTCCCGTTCTTGCAAAAAGCCTACTTCAGCCTATCCGACGAAAACTTACTTTTTCGAGCACCTGCTCTAAAGTACCTTATCTTATCCTTCAGAGCGTTGGGCCGTCTCGATGAAGCCCTCTCCCTTTGTCTTGAAGCAAGCCTTGACTACCCATCCTTTACAGACATCTTTTATCTAGGGGGCCTTCTCTTCGAGGAAAAGGAAGAATACCCTATTGCCCTAAAGTGGCTTGACCATGCCATTACTTGCGGTAATCCCCCAGCTTTGTTCAACCATCTGACCGGTTCAGAAAGTTTCCTAGCTTACTATCACTTGGGTTTTTGCTACGAACAGATCGGAAAAATTCCAGAAGCCAGAGAGGCCTATGAAACAGCTCTTAAGCTCAACCCCAGCTATCCTTACCCTCTTTACTCCCTCTTTTTAATCCTGCTTCGTGAAAAAGGCTCCTCTCTTAGTTATCAGCACCTTGAGGATAGCGGATTTCTTAATGACCCCCTTCTTTGCCTCACGTCTGCGGATTTGTTTTTCCTTGTCGAAAATGTGGAACAAGCCTATCTCTGTCTGGAAAAACGTAAAAACCTTTTTCTAAAGGATGAACGGTTCCCTTTTTACTACAGCAAATATTGCATCTATTCCGGCAGAGTACACGAAGGATTTAACCGCTTGCACCAAATGACTGTGGATCACTCTTTTTACAAAGACGGTCAAAAACTTTCGATAGTGGCGCTAATTCTGCTCGGTGATTTTCAAAGCGCTCGATCCTTAGCGATCTCGTTCTGGAAACATCCCTCAACCCGGTGTGAGGCGCATATTTTTCTGTATATTCTTCGATTTATGCAAAATAACAAACTTCCCACACCTTCGCTTAAAGTACAAGAAACAGATATTCTCAACCCTACTCTTGAACTGTTGGCTGACTGTAAGCGTTATCGCTCTCATGAGAGCTATCATAATCCCCTCGTTGCCACTTACAGCCTGGGCCTCGAATCCCTAATTAAATTCACCGAAAAGGGTTTCCATCAACTTATCGATGACTACGACCAACGATTACTGGACCTTAAAAATCTCCTTGTCGCTAAGTTTGGAAATTGTGGGATAAGTAAATGAAAACTCAAAAGACCGTAAGCTTATGTATGATCGTCCAAGATGAAGAAGACTGTCTTCTGTCAGTACTCCAAAGCGTCCAAGGTTTAACGGATGAACTAATCATTGTTGACACGGGAAGTACGGATAGAACTCCCCAATTGGCTCTCGCCGCGGGGGCAAAACTATTTCACGCCACTTGGACGAATGACTTCTCTGTCGCCAGAAACTTCGCCCTCCAACAAGCCACGTCGGATTGGATCTTAGTCCTAGATGCAGACGAAGTTCTTGAATCGATCGACCCCGAGACCTTCTCCGCACTCTTAACCAATGATCAGATTGAAGGATATTTTCTTCAGATCAGAAATATCCTTGATTCAAGTCAAATTGAATCAAGCGATCAGGTTGTGCGATTATTTCGAAATAAACCAATTTATCGATTTGAGGGAGCCATTCATGAACAAGTAACCCCTTCGATTCTTAGAACCAATAACGGCAACGGGTTAGCCTCAGCACCTCTCACGATTCATCACTTTGGTTACCTCAAAGATCGCCTGCAAACAAAAGAGAAATTTACTCGAAATAGCGAGATCATCAAGAAGGAACTCCAGCAGAATCCGAACAATCCCTTCCTCCTCTACTGCCTTGGGCTGGAGTATTATCAACAAGATTCAATCTCTAAGGGACTGAATCAGCTTTCCAAGGCCTTAGTGCACATGTCGGGTCACGAGGGGTATTTTGAAGATGTTCTCCTCAATATGGCACTTGGCTATCTACGTCTTGAAGAAATCACTCCATTAAGTGACTTTCTAAGTAAAGCCTTAAGAATGTACCCCGATCACGCGGATTTCCTTTTTCTCCGAGGTACCGCTAACTTCCGGCAAGGGAACTACCCCCAAGCAACAGAGGATTTAGAACAATCTCTAAGTATCGGAACCATTAAGCTTGCAACCTCTTACCAAGTGAGTTGTCTCTTAGGGGATGTCCATCACTCTTCTGGGAATTTACAACAGGCGTACGAGGCTTATATTTGTGCTCTCGAATCGTCCCCTACCTCCTCTTATCCTTGGCAACAATTACTCAGCCTGATTCAGAAAGGCTACCCGATCGATGATCTGCTCGATTACCTCTGGAAGTATTCTAGGCAGGTAACAGGTTGCCCTAACCTTGCTGCGAACCAACTTTCAAGCCCCGAATCCAGTCAAGCTCTGCTTTATGAATACGCTCATAAGTTAGTGACGCTCGCACTTAAAGAAATACATTTTTGTAGTGTGATCATCGAAGAAAACGACATGGGGTCCACTTATTTTAATCTAAAAAATCAAGTTGAGAGTACTATACAAGATGCCCTTCTCATCTTCTGTCACATTTTCATGGATTCTAAGGTAACTATCGGGTTCCAAGGAAAGGAGCATATAGAATGAACCATCGTGTTCTCCTAGCCAGCCCCGTTAAACAACAGGAACGCATCCTCTTTGAATTTTTGGAGTCACTCCTGCATTTAGAGACCAGTCAAGTAACGCTTGATTTTATTTTGATGGATGACCATAATGACCATACTCTGCTCAGCCACTTTGCCCTCCAACGACCGAATGTCCGGATTTTACCGGGTGATACGAAGGAAGATTATCTCCGTGATGAGTCAACCCACTATTGGCGGGAGGATTTAATCTGGAAAGTGGCTCGCTATAAGGATTATTTTATTAAAATTGCCCTTGAGGAAGGATACGATTACCTTTTTCTCGTCGACTCTGATCTCTACCTAAATCCTAAAACCTTAACCCATCTGCTTTCTCTGAAAAAGGACATTGTCTCAGAAGTCTTTTGGACACGGTGGAAACCTGAGCTCATTCCCCTTCCCCAAGTATGGATGGAAGATCAATATTCTCTGTACAAATCGAGAAGAGGGGAGCCGCTCAGTGACAAGGAAATCAGCCAAAAAAATCTGGAATTTCTTCAGATGCTCTCCCGTCCAGGCACTTATAAAGTCGGAGGGTTAGGAGCTTGTACCCTTATTAGTCGTCGGGCCCTGGAACGAGGAGTCTCTTTCCAAGAAATCTATAACTTAGGGCTCACCGGCGAAGATCGCCACTTCTGTATTCGAGCTGCAGCCTTAGGACTTGAACTATATGCTGATACACATTACCCTCCTTTTCACATCTACCGAGAGTCCGAACTTGATAAATTAACGGACTATAAAAAAGGCCTGACTTACACCAAGACTTCAGACGCTGGCAAAACTCAAGTTCATGATAACTTATGCGCTCTTCAGACTGTAATCCCAGGGAAAATCACACTGGCAATGTTAGTTCGCAATGAATCCGGTCGCCATCTAAAAAGGGTCTTAAAACAGACCACGGAGTACATTGACCATGCTATTATCTTAGACGATGCCAGTGAAGACAATTCAGTCGAGCTATGCCAAGAGATCTTGCAGGGAATTCCCTTGACCCTTCTTTCAAACAAAGAACCCCTGTTCCATAACGAAATCCTCCTTCGGCGACAACTCTGGGAAATGGCCGTAAGGACCAATCCAGAATGGATTATCATCTTGGACGCGGATGAACTATTCGAAGAGGATGCTCCAAAACAACTGCGAGAGTTATTATCCCACTCTACTAAGGTCGATTACCTGAGCTTTCGTCTTTTTGACTTGTGGACGGAAACCCAATACCGGGACGATCCACTTTGGCAAGCCCACAGATGGTATCGACCCTTTATCGTACGCAATATTCCCAACTTCCAGGCCCAATGGCAAGAAACCCCCCAACATTGTGGAAGGTTTCCTAAAAATATTATAAATTTGCGCGGAGGCACTAGCCCTCTGCGAATCAAACATCTTGGCTGGGTCAGACCTCAAGACCGCTTAGCGAAATATTACCGTTATCAAACACTCGATCCCAACGGTACTTACGGTAATTTGGAACAATATCGCTCGATCTTGGATCCCAGCCCTAATCTTATCGTATGGGAAAAATGATTTAAAATCCCCCCAATATTTCGTAACCTTTTGTAGCACTGTTATACTCTATATATCAGAATACACCTCTGGTTCCCATCGTTATAAGCTTCTTATTTTTAAGGAGAAATTTCGAATGAACAAAACTAAAATCTTCGAATGGCTTGGTATTCGTCCCACTCACCTACATTAAACTTTTCTTGTTCTTACTAAAACTATGGAAAAAATCATGAGCAAAGTTTGACCCTTTTCCGATCACAAGCCCTGTGATCCCAATACCTATCATCGGATTTATGATCTTAACATCTAATAGCTCCAATGCATTAATTCCACTCTGGAAAGCAAGGAGTAAACCACATGCTAAACTCAACACTTCTAAAGTAAGGGGCCTGAATTTATCTGGAAAAATTGGAATAGCATAAACAATGTCTTTGAAAATTTCAACGACTTTCTCTACCACAACGGCCAAGAAAACGACTAAAGCAATTCCGTCCAAAGCCACCTTCTCCTCTTAAATCTTGATTTTCGTTCGTTAGTCTATTATATTCGAGGATAACTTATCACGTTCGTTCGGATTTCCTTCACCCATTTTGTCCCCCGAGGGGAAATGGGTTTACTAACATCATATATAATTTTTTCTTATACTTGAGCCTGAAACCAAATCCTGAGAGGATTAGTGAATTCAGAACGGTGAATTAATCGTACATACCGCAGAAAACGATTCGGGGTAAAAACGGCAAGTGCCCCCGACAATATCTCGCATTCCAAATCATCCGCAGTCCAGATAACTCCATCTGGACTGATTTGTAGTTGCACAATTGCTCCCTTTGTTCCAGTATTATGGACTGCATAAGAATAAACGCTTAGCTCAGATACATCCTTTGGTATGGTCGAAACGAAAACGTTAGAGGCAGTTACCGTTTCTGCACTTTGAACATACCTTCTTCCGGACATCTTAATTTGAACTGAACCCTCCAGGGTTGACTCAATGGGATTTCCATTACTCGCGTAGATTTTGATGCCGTCACGAGACGGTGTCAAATCCCGCAAGTCTGTTTTAATAGGGGTTCTCACATCGACAGGTATGGGAATTGGGCTAATTAGTCTTACCGGGACAGGTGTTTGAATAACCCCGATGGAATCGATGTGACGGACATATAGTTGCCCTTTCTCATCAAGCCGTAATGCTCGCTTAGGATACAGCCTCCAGCCTTGAATCTCGTGAACTGTAACCATTCCCTCCCCGAGAATTCCAACCTCAACTCGTAGTCCAGTTACTCCTGTTGGTGTGGAAAAAACTCGGGAATATTCTTCCGGCTCGGAGCTAGGTCGCACAGAGAATAGTAATTGACTCACCGCACCGAGATATACTCGAATATAGCAAATAATCCCAGCTGGCTCAGTCTCTAGAACGACTTTTATTTCCCAGCGTTGGCCTTCGCCCGCAGATATCACAACATTATTTTCTAGCATAATGCCCGCTCTTGGCCCCGACGGATGAACAATCTTAATAGCCCTTGGACCATCTGGCAAGCCAGTCCACTCCCACTTTGTCGCCGAATCTCCGCCCGCTTGAACCCATCCGTCCGGGAAATCCGGATGATTTTCTTGCCATAACAGGAAATGACTATTATAGACTTGATTTGTTTCAGTCATTTCCGCCCCACCTTTAACGCTTTTAAATCAAAATAAATTTTAAATTTGTTTAATATTTTATGTATAAGAACTTAATTTTGAGCCTGAACCCAAATTCTTAATGTGGAAGCTTCCTGTGATTGAATGATACCTGCTCTGCTTGAAGTCGTATTGCTGATTTCTAAAAAGGTCTCCGTGGACTGGGGTCTAAAACTCCATCTCGTTTCATGATTTCCTCCAATTTGAAGCCACGCCTCAGGAAACTGAAGTTGTTCCTTACTAATTTTCTGAAAATCTCCGTTATAGACTGTATTAAACATCCCTTTCAAATTTCTTCTCATTTTAGCCCTCCACTATGGGACGATTCACAAAGCACTTTCAACTTATCCTATCGTTAAACCCAGGGAAATAGCACAATAAACTAAACCTAAAGTGCAAAAAACTAACTCATGCTCAATTCTCTAGTAAATGGGGAACTTCACAAACCTATTTTCGGATAGTACAGGATGTTAATTCGATTGCCTTCCCGGAAAAGGGTGCGGTTGGCCTCATCGAACTTATATCCAAGAAATGGGCATTGATTCCTCTCCTAATTCATGCTAAATTGAGGTTGTACCAATTATATAAAAAGAACCTAAAGACATTAGCGCAAAAACTTTAAACCTCCCGACGGGGAGGTTTTTTTCTTTGTCTTAGTTAAATATTATTAATAAACAAAACAGGAAGGGATTAGCCCCACTTGGCCAATCTCTTCCTATTAGAAACCAGTACCTTCAATTTATGATATCGTTACTTACCTTAAGCATTCATAGGGATTAACTTTACGCTTCCCCATACTGCTAGGCGATCGTCTTTAATAACTACTACACCCGTAACTCCTTTGATCTCTGCGGCAAATTCTAGGGCTCTTTCTAAATCGTCTGACGTTTTAATAAGATTCCCAGTAGCTGTTGCTACCGCATCTGCCAAGGGGACTGAAGGAGAGATCACGACAACGGCATCCGCTTTGCCAAAGCTCAAAGAATGCCCCACTTTACCCGATGATGTACAAATTCCTAGGGGGGTTTGTTCCGGTCGAATCTCAATCGCCACTCGATTCGACAACGGCGAATCCCCTGCAAATATCCCAACCTTGCGAATGCGACTCGTACGCAAGAAGATGTCGCCGCCATTTTCTACAATGACGTCCCGGGAACGCTTGGCAATCGATTTCCCCACTAACTCGGCCACGGCTCCGGCGACCGCCGCCATTGGCCCCACACCTGCAAGACGACCGACTTCCGCCATAGTCTGGACAATTAAGGGGGCATTTGGCAATATCGTATAAGGTGCTAAAGCCTCCACAAAGCCGGGGTCTCTCTGGATATAATCCTCAAGCGGTCTACGACAGGCCCGAATCGTCTCCTCTACCCATTCCAGCAAGTCTTTTGTAAGCCGTTCTTTCCGCACCCCAATATCTAGGTCTGTTTCCCCCACAGTCACTTGAAAATGGACCAGATCCTCCTGGCGATGACGCTGCCGATAACTGCGTTCTACGAAATCCAATTATAGACGGACCTCCATTGCCTTCATAGGGCAGACTTTTGTACATAGTTGACAAAAAACACATTGGTCCCCATCAAAGAAGACTTCCATAGAGGGACGCTCCATATATAAGGCACCGGTCGGGCAAATGCCAGTGCACACCCCGCACATCACACACTTTTCTTCATTTCGTACAATTTCTTGGTTAAGGTTCTGAACTGAAACTCCCAGATCTCGTAAATAGCTAAGTCCTTCTTCACTTTGGTCCCCGGTAACCTCTAGGATCATAGTTCCTTCTTTTTGCGGGTTGACGTCCGCTTTAACTATATTGACCACTAAGTCATAATCTTTAACCAGACGATAGACTATGGGCTTTACCGAAATGTCTGTTCCAAAACGTAAAACTATTCTCTTTGGCGACACTTTCATCAATCCTCCTTAATACTGTGAGCGATAAAGCCGTCAGCGGGTGAGGGAAGCGCTTTAACCGGTTCTGTCAGGAGAAATTCGCCTTTTTGAATCCACCCTTTTAAAGTTGAGGCGATTTCACGGGCCCGCGGCATACTTGACAATGGAGCAGTAGTGATCTCTTTGCCATTCACCTGGATCTTTCCACTCTTTAGGTCTGCATAACTAACATACCCCAGATTACCCGGTGTAAATGAGGGATATGCTTCCCCATAGTCCACAATTGGGGCAAACAGTTCTTCATCTTTCTTAGCAGCATACCGAGCGATATCTTCATTAAGAATCGGAATGGGAACCCCTATTCCAACACTGAGGGTTGCTCCATACCCAAGGTAACTGGTACCGACAAGCCATCTAGGGCTCATTTGTTTCAGATCCCCGGTGACGGCGAGTGTTCCCCCTGCACTACCTAGTTCCTGGTCTTCTACATTAATCATGGACGGGAAATGTTGTGTACCGTTCCAAGCGACATATCCAACTCCGCCGCCAAGAAATATTTTTGTACCTACCCCGATCGTCTTAAAATGAGGGTCCTTTAAGAGCGGGCTCAGTTGTCCTGAAGTTGAATAATTGGCGTTCCCCAAATGAGGTTTAATCATGCCCATATAGGTATAAATCGTCCGATCGGTCAGGTTTACCGCACAGTTGTAATTCTGATAGGCATTACGCGGATTAAAAAGGATCGCCTCATTTATCTCATCTAGCGTAATAGTGGTTTCAAGATTTTGGCGTGGATAACAGTCTGTGCCATAGGCTAACGCTTTCAATTTGACAGATTTGCGTGCCACTAAATCATGAATGACATGACCTCCGCCATACTTAAATTCACCCGGATAGTTGCTGTTTAATGGGTCATTATCCGGCATCTCCGTGGCGCCGATATAGGCGTCAACAGCCGCTACGCCAGTATACGCCGATACACCGTTCAGCCATACTTTCTGCATTTTCATGCGGGGTTTTGTATGTCCGAAACTCAAAAAGGCACCTGAAGAACACATGGGCGCAAAGGTACCTGTCGTTACCACATCGACTTCTTGGGCAGCTTGAGAGAGACCCTTTTCCTCTACCAGGGCTATAAGTTCTTCTGCAGTTACCACGACTGCTTTGCCAGTTTTAATCTTGGCATTAATCTCAGCATATGTCTTTTCAACACTCATGAACGTCCCCACCTCCAGATTTGTTACACTTAGGCGCTTCTTATTCCTCCAGAATTTTTTACTGTTTGATAGTGCTAAAAGACCTCTTCTGCAAACAGAAGAGGCCAATTTTTAAATTTCGACGCTCCTCTTATCTGTCAGAAGAATCTCCTGCAAGAATTAGCACCATGCTTTGTGCATGCCATGAAATCATAGCGTGTCAAGCTGGTTGCCGGGTTTCATCGGGCTAGTCCCTCCACCACTCCGGATAAGAGCATAGTTTATTCAATTCATTACGCTGAGTCTAACATTTGTCTTATGTCCTGTCAATATAATCTCTGAATATATAAACAGACAATCTCAAATTTTGGTCAAAAACATGCCGGAGATGTTAGGTTCATTTCCGTTTTTTTCATGTAGTTAGTCCTCTTATATGGATCTCCCAAGTTCTAAGGGGATCCCTTTTTTCGTCCTCAAAGACGCTTCAAATGTAACAGATATCAAAAATGATGATCCTATAGTTTAGTCTCTAGAAGGTGTCAAAGTACCCTGGGCTTACATAAAAGTAAACGGAATGTATCTTCAGGGGGAGGTTATAAAAATGATTATTCCAACCCAGCTTGCGCCGGATTTTGAAGCCGAGGCCTATGATGGTGGCAACAAAGTGACCATCCGTCTTAATGATTTCCAAAATCAATGGGTGCTCTTATTCTTCTATGCTGGTGATTTTACCTTTGTCTGACCGACTGAATTGGCAGCCGTGGCTGCCCGGCAGGAGACATTCAGGAATCTTGGTGTTCAAGTTTTAGCGATTAGCACCGACAGCGTCTATTCTCATAAAATCTTCGCAGAAATATCTCCCTCCGCACGTACCATACAATATCCGTTATTATCCGACCGTTCCCATTTCATAACGCATCAATATGGAGTACTTAGAGCAGAATTGGGAATTGCCTTCCGAGCAACTTTTATCATTGCTCCAGATCGAAAGGTTAAGTATGTCAGCCTCTATCCACCTGAAGTTGGTCGTAACATCGCTGAGATTATTCGAGTAATTCAGGGTCTGATCTATGAAGAAGCGACTGGTCTAGGGGTGCCCGCTTACTGGCAACCTGGAATGACTGGCATCCTAAGGGATTTTAAATTCGTTGGGAAAATCTAATGCAATCTCAACATAATTATCCATTCCTAGGGTATCCTAAATGTATTCCAACTTTAAGGAGAAATACTATGGATCAGCCCAAACCAAGTAAAAAACCATTTCCTAAACGCGAAGAGCTACCTAATAGCAGCCACCAAGCCGATCAGGACGGACGTACAGATTATGGCCGGGATGGACAAACAACTTATAATCCAAGCTAATCACAAAGGAGGCATCTTGATGTCAAATAAAGCGACCGACAAAGCGCAAACAGGTAAACCAGACCGAGGGAAAAATTCCCCTTTCAAGAAAAAGACTCCTCAAAGCCGGGCTTAAGCCCGGCTTTTCATTTTAAGGCATATTATCCAAAGAAAACTTCTGATATACTGTATGGGATTGTAGCTTATTTAGGATTAAATTTTAAGATTAAAGGGTGACATTATGAAAAAGATCGAAGCGATTATTAGACCTGAGAAATTAAATGACGTTAAAATTGCGTTATCGAACATCAATGTGCAAGGGATGACCGTCTCTAATGTTATGGGATTCGGAAAACAAAAAGGGTACACTCAAATTTACCGTGGTCAAGAAATCGAAACTAGGCTTTTGCCGAAGATAAAACTTGAAGTGGTCGTTCCCACGGAAAAAGCAGAGAAAGTTATCGCCGCCATTGCGGAGGCATCAAAAACTGGAGAATTTGGAGACGGCAAAATTTTTGTCTATGACATCTTAGAGGCGATCCGTATCCGAACGGGCGAACACGGTGAAAATGCTCTTTAAATAAATACATTCTCACTAAGTTCGAAATCGGGATAGGCCTTTTCCCTATGCTGAGTTAAATCTAAACCGTTCGCTTGTTCGTCATCCGTAGCCTTAAGCGGGGTGAATATAGCTATTCCCTTTAAGATGAGAAACGTCATGATACCAGTAAATAAATAGGTTACCGCCACTGCAATTAATTGAATAAAGACCGGTTCCATTCCTCCGCCATTAATTAACCCGTTTTTCCCTTGTGGATTAAGACTTAGATCTGCAAAAATCCCGGTAGCAATAGTACCCCAAGTCCCTCCGATTCCATGTATTCCGAAGACATCTAAGGCATCATCATAGCCCAGTTTGGCCTTAAGTATACTTACTCCTAAATAACACACTCCTCCAGCAATAAAGCCAATCAGGAGTGAACTACCGGTTGAGACATATCCTGCTGCAGGTGTGATTGCCACAAGTGCCGAAATGATGCCGCTCACAGCACCGAAAGCTGTGATCTGGCGACGATGGAGCCATTCAATTAGTGCCCACCCTATCATTCCGGCAGCTCCGGCTATTTGGGTTGTTGCAAGCGCTAGAATTGCCACGCCATTTGCCCCCATTGCCCCCCCTGCGTTAAATCCGAACCAACCAAACCATAACAATCCGCCGCCAAAAAGGACGTTGGGCATATGATGGGGAATGTTCCATTCATAACCCACTGTGATTCGCTTGCCTACGACAAAGGCTGCCACCAATCCCGACACTCCTGAAGCCATTTCTACGAC
>LADV01000092.1 GCA_000961805.1 Peptococcaceae bacterium BRH_c23
G
Source organism: Peptococcaceae bacterium BRH_c23 (assembly GCA_000961805.1). The sequence continues at coordinate 2 of LADV01000092.1, forward strand.
GAGCCGGGGGTACCACTCCCACTTGTAGAAGTGGGAGTCTTACGATTGGATAAAGAGGTGATGAACTTGGAAATAATCGAATCAGCAAGACCCTTATATGCAGTTCTGGTTTCACTGTCGGCAGTTGTATTAATAGGTGTTTCTGGCAAATACCCAAATCTAAGAGAATCGTGGACAATGCTGGCCGCCTTGCTAAAATTCGGTCTGGTAGTTTCAATCCTGCCAACAATTCTTGCGGGTAAGGTTATTGAATATCATGTGACAAGGGTTCTTCCGGGGCTTGACATTGCGTTCAGAGTAGATTCGCTGGGGATGGTTCTTGCTTTAACTGCTTCATTCTTGTGGATCATAACCTCTGTTTATGCAATAGGCTACATGCGCTCAATGAATGAACATGCTCAGACGAGGTTTTTTATGTGTTTTGCCATAGCCCTGTCTGCAGCCATGGGCGCGGCTTTTTCAGCAAACGTATTTACCCTGTTTGTCTTCTATGAAATGATTACAGTATCTACCTTTGCTTTGGTTGCCCATGAAGAAACGTCTGAAGCCATTAAGGGAGCAAGGAAATACCTGACTTATTTGCTGGGTACCTCAATTTTCTTCTTCCTTCCAGCCATGGTTTTAACCTACTATTTTGCAGGTACTCTGGATTTTGCCAGTCAGGGAATTTTGGCGGGCAAAGCATCCTATGGAATAATTAGCATGATTTTTGTTCTCTATATTGCAGGCATAGCAAAAGCAGGTATGATGCCTTTTCATTCTTGGCTTCCAGCGGCTATGGTTGCCCCTACTCCTGTAAGCGCCCTACTGCACGCTGTGGCCGTCGTTAAAGTGGGAGTATTTACGGTGCTCCGAATCGTCCTGTTTGTCTTTGGTGTTGACCTGCTTCAAAACGTCGGGCTTGGCACGTTCCTGGCGTACTTTGCATCCTTTACGATCATCACTGCCTCTATCCTGGCCTTAAAACAGGATAATTTAAAACTACGGTTGGCCTATTCCACAGTCAGCCAGCTTTCCTATATTGTTCTGGCGGTGGCTCTCTTGTCACCTAGTGGCATTACCAGCAGTATTATTCACATTACTATCCACGCCTTTAGTAAGATTACCCTCTTCTTTGTAGCTGGCGCAATTTTTGTGGCTACACAGAAAAAGTATATCAGTCAGCTGAATGGGATTGGCAGAAGGATGCCCTTCACCATGACCGCCTTTACTGTTGGAGCTCTGTCGATGATTGCCGTACCGCCCCTTGGGGGATTTGTCAGCAAATGGTACCTTATATTGGGAGCTTTGGAAGCAAACATGCTGCCAATCCTGGCGGTACTTGTGACAAGTACTCTATTGAATGCGGCCTACTTCTTGCCCATTATTTATGCAGCGTTCTTTAAAAATTCCCCGGTTGATGAAGAGCAGGGTGTACATGAAGCCCCTCTAATGTTAGTTGTTCCCATTGTTATCACAGCCCTTGGGACGCTGACCTTCTTTTTCTGGCCGTCGCTGCTGTTTGATCTTGCCAAGTTGGTAGTGTCTCAAGTGATGTAATACTATAATGTACAAACTGTACTGCAAATGAGAAGACAGGGGTGAGCTGGAACGAAAATGAATAAGATTGTGGAATATTTTGAAAAACCCAATGTTAGTAAAGCAGTTCGCTATATATTTTATGCCAGTCTAGTGTTACTCTTGATTTCAGAATTTTTTATTGAGAAGCACCCCTATTTTAGTTGGGCAGCCTTCCCCGCCTTTAACGCAGTTTATGGATTTATATCTTGTGTGGTCATCATTGTCGTAGCCAAGGTGCTGGGCAAGCTATGGCTGCAAAAAGGGGAGGACTACTATGATTAGCTTTCTGCCACCTGCCCTTATATTTATTGCAGGGGCAGCTCTGATTCCTTTTCTTAATGGAAGACTTAGGCAGGCCTATATCATCCTACTTCCCTGTCTTGCCTTTTTAAACCTGCTTAATATGCCGGAAGGCAGCGCTTGGATCTTTAATTTTTGGGAGTATCAACTAACCTTTGCCCGGGTTGACAAATTGAGTATGGTTTTTGGCTATATCTTTGTTATCATGGCCTTTGCCGGAGGGATCTATGCCGCCCATGAAAAAGACAAGCTCCAACTGACAGCCGCCTTTTTGTATGCCGGGAGCTCCCTGGGAGTAGTGTTTGCCGGAGACTACCTAACTTTATATATCTTTTGGGAGATTATGGCCTTTGCTTCATTTTGCTTAGTTTTTGCTAAGCAAACCCAACGAGCTATTAAAGCAGCCTTCAGGTACATCATGGTGCACCTTTTCGGTGGGTTGATGCTCATGATCGGTATTCTGATGCAGGTAGCTGAAACTGGTTCCCTGGAATTCAACCTGATTGGCTTAAACGGAATAGCCTCGGCCTTTATCCTGCTGGGCTTTGCCGTGAATGCTGCCATATTTCCCCTCTCGGCTTGGCTTACGGATGCTTATCCTGAGAGTACCGTGGTAGGAACGGTCTTTTTAAGCGCCTTTACTACCAAGACAGCTGTTTACGTTCTGGCCAGGGGTTTTGCCGGTACCGATCTATTGGTCTGGGCCGGAATTACGATGATTATTTACGGTATTGTCTTTGCTATCCTGGAAAACGATATGAGGCGCGTATTGTCCTACAGTATTATTAACCAGGTGGGCTTTATGGTCGTTGGTATCGGAATTGGCACAGAGTTGGCCATTAATGGGGCAGCAGCTCATGCTTTTGCTCATATTCTATACAAAGCCCTGTTGATGATGTCCGCAGGTGCTGTGCTGTATTTGACGGGCCGCAGTAAAACAAGCCAGTTGGGCGGATTATATAAAACCATGCCTTTGACACTGCTCTTTGCAGTAGTTGGGGCAGCATCCATTTCGGGCTTCCCGCTAACCGGTGGTTTTATTTCCAAATCCATGATTTCGTCAGCAGCAGGACATGAACACATGATCGTTATCTGGCTGTTGCTCACCCTGGCATCTGCAGGTGTGTTTTTGCACGCTGGGATTAAATTCCCCTACTTTGTATTCTTTGCCAAGGATTCAGGCCTTAGGCCCGATGAAAAGAAACTTCCGCTCAACATGAAGGTTTCTATGGCTTTCCTTTCCTTTATGTGCATCCTGATCGGGGTATTTCCTCAGATATTGTACCGCCTGCTCCCTTACCCGGTAGATTATCTTCCCTATACCGGTGACCACGTTATCAGCCAGCTCCAACTGCTGATGTTCTCGGCCTTGGCCTTCTTTATGATGCTGAAATTCCTTAAGAGAACCGAGACCCTTACCTTGGATACTGACTGGTTCTACAGAAGAGGGGCAAATATTGTTATTGCTTATATTTCTATTCCAGTGGCATGGACCTATAACAAACTTGGGTATGTTTTCCTGGAAAAGATCCCCAACCTAGCAACTTGGTTTAGCAAAAACCCTTTGAGGGCTATGAGAATAGGGATCGATAAATTAGTCGTTTCTATGGTTGGTGGTAAAAAGGCTCTTAAACGCTTAGAAAAACAGAAAGAAAGCTATCCTGGGCCTCTTAAGCAGTGGTCCATTAGTACGGCTGTAAGCGTTGCCCTGGTAATATTTGCGATCTATTTGATACTCTTCTTCTTCTATGCATAACTCAACTTATGCACGACGATTTCCTAAAGTTGTTATCCCCTGGCAGACATAATAAGAAAAACCGAGGCATCGCCGCCTCGGTCCTTTTATTTTTTTCGAGTATCTGAAATTGTATTTTCTAGCTGGTAACAGGTGTTCACCCTGAATTAGCCCTTATAGTATTTTTCCAGCCTCTTTCGTCAAATTTATTTTTCCGCCCCAGAAAGCCTTTGCCATTTTACTACTACTGGGTCGCAATTATTGAAAGCCAGAATTGCTTTCAAAGTAGCTGGAAAAGTTAATAAAAACTCTTGACATTTATATTAATTATAATATAATAAACTATATAAACAGTGTATAGACACTAATCCCTATTATAGAATGAGAAGTTTTAAAAGGAGAGGTTATTAATGAAGAAATTTGTTTGCGGTATCTGCGGTTATATTCATGAAGGAAATGAGGCTCCCGATAATTGCCCACAATGTAAGGCACCGAATGGTAAGTTTTCAGAGAAAGTTGAAGGGGTTATGGAGTGGGCTGATGAGCATAAAGTAGGAATTGCTCAAGGGGTTGACCCGGAAGTCCTTGAAGGATTAAGAGCTAACTTCGCTGGCGAGTGCACAGAAATTGGTATGTATCTAGCAATGAGCCGTCAAGCGGACCGGGAAGGTTATCCTGAAGTCGCTGAAGCTTACAAACGAATTGCTTGGGAAGAAGCAGAACATGCTGCAAAATTTGCTGAACTCTTAGGAGAAGTCGTCGATGCAGATACTAAGAAAAACCTACAACTGAGGGTGGATGCAGAATTTGGTGCGACCCAAGGGAAGAAAGACCTCGCAACTTTAGCGAAAAAACTCAATTTGGATGCAATTCATGATACAGTACATGAAATGTGTAAAGATGAAGCTCGTCACGGTAAGGCCTTCAAGGGATTACTTGACCGTTACTTCAAATAAGTTTTATAACCCCTGCACAATGTGTTTATTGATGATTATCTCAAAATCAGAAAAACAGCTACAGGCCACGGTCTCTCCCGTGGCCTGTAGCTGTTTTTCTACGTTAGGCTTGATTCTCTTTTGCCAGTTTGCTAACACTCGTGACAATTGCTTGAAGATTGGTGTTCGATACCCTGAGCGGAACGGCACATTCCGGCGCAATTACCTGAACCCCTGCAGCCATTATTCTCTTGACATCTTCTTCAATCACCTTTGGGTTTCCGTAAAGGAGGGTTTCAACATTGTTAATATTACCCGACAACGATATTTTCCCCTTTACCGCTTCCATGGCGGCCAAAGGGTCGACCTTTGAATCAAAGTGAAAATTGACAAACCCGGAGTCAGCAATGTATTCCATGCGGTCCAAAGTTTTTCCACAGATATGCAAGATAGCTGGACCTTCTATCCTCGCGGTTATTTCTCGATGTACAGGCAAGAGCAAATCACGGTAGGCATTAGGACCCACTAAATCCCCTGTGGCGTGATCCGCTATAGTCACGACATCAGCACCACAGGCAAATTGTTCATTGGCAAACAGGATGGTTACTTCTTTCAAAACATCTAAAAATGCTTTGACCTTATCCGGCTCTAAAAGACTATCACATAAGAAATCCTCCGAGCCGTATAGGTGGTAAGCCAGGGTCCAAGGACCCATGGCTTTGCCTACAATGGCACAACGATTAGCGAATCGCCCTCGCAAAAGCTTTATAGCTTTCAATACAGTTTTAATCGGCAACTTGTAAGAAAAACCTCGGCTGCGCCTCGGTCCTTTTATTCATCTAGGACATC
>LADV01000094.1 GCA_000961805.1 Peptococcaceae bacterium BRH_c23
AAAGCTCATCCGCCAAGGGCTACGAGAGGATGAAAACAAACTTCATTAATACATCGCTCAAAGTCAGGGCCAACCATATCGCCTTCCTCTGTGAAGACTTGGATCAAACCATTAAGGAAGTGAAGCATAAGCTGCTCCAAATCGCCCCCCATGACAAGGAGACGTATATCATTTATAAGAATAAAGTTTACGATCTTTTGAATGTGTGGCTTAAGGACGAGACGTGGAGCAGGCAAGCTCGCCCCGGCGGAGATGCGCAGTAAGGAATGGTGAGCATGAGCACATCCCCGAAGCTTCGGATACATCAGGCTGGGAAATCGCGGCGGACGCTGTCGTTGTTCCGGTAGCTGCCGATCTGTTTTTCATTAAATAACAATGCTTGGGTGACGCTCTTTGAAAGCGCTTTTTTGCTCAATGGAAAGGCCTAGTGTTTTCAAAATTTCAGTTACGATGGTTTTTGACGGCAATTGCAAAGGCAAGCGCTGAAATCTTATGAATGGTCGCAGAATGGTATATTTAGTATATGACAGAAGGTATAACCACGGCTTTATAGCTGTGGTTATACCTTCTGTCATATACTAAGGCTGTTTAAATAACGAGATTCTGGTATAATAACTTAGCACTATAAGAAGGAAAAGCTAAAGGAGATCACACTTAAATGGGTTATTGTTAAAGATATTGTGTCGATTGGAATTTCCCCATTTTCCATGCAGTTAGTGGGCAGTATCGTGACTATAATCTTAAATAAAACCTTGGTCAGCTACGGCGGGGATTTATCGATCGCTGCAATGGGGGTAATAAACAGTATCGCAATGCTCATATTTATGCCGATTTTCGGATTAGGACAGGGAGCGCAGCCGATTCTAGGTTACAACTATGGTGCGAGAAACTTTGATCGAGTAAAACAAACCTTAAAGTTATCTGTGATTAGTGCTATGGGCGTGATGATTTTAGGATTTCTAGTCGTGGAATTATTTCCGGTTGCCTTGATGACTCTTTTCAGCCAAGATCAGGAACTTATCCGTTTGGGGTCATTTGGACTAAGGATTTTTTTAATGATGCTGCCACTCATTGGTTTTCAAGTGATGGCGATAAATTACTTTCAAGCTACGGGTAAGCCTAGAAAATCGTTGTTTTTAAGTTTATCCCGTCAACTGATTTTCTTAGTGCCTATGATTTTGATTTTACCTAAGTTTTGGGGATTGACGGGTGTTTGGTGTGCGGGACCCGTGGCGGATGTTGCCTCTGCTGCTCTTACAGTGGTATGGTTAAAGAAGGATCTTAAGCAGTTGGACCCGACTAAAATTGAACCCTCTACTAGGTAATATGAAAAGTCTTTTCTGTCCAAGTCATTTGAGTGTGGTCTTATTTACTTCTTAGATGAGACAAACGGGTTTGTCTGCTATAATTAAGCAAGTGATGACATCTTGTTTAATAAGCTTAAAACGCTTTAATTACGTTGAATATCGTTTAGTCAGTATTCTATATGTAGGGAGTGGCCGCTTCGACCCGATTTTTAACTAGGAGGCAATGTATGCACCCATTAGAAGCGTTTTATGAAAAAAAATTGATCTGTGTTTATTGTAGCAAGCCGTTTACTTCGCTGAGAGTGCGTTCTCGCTTTTCGATACCTTATCAGGTCGACAGTGATTTTTGCCCTCACTACAGAGCGGGGAATTACAATCCGCATTTTTATTATGTGAATGTTTGTCCAGAATGTGGCTTTGCTTTTTCAGAGGAGTTCTCAGATCAATTTTCTAAAGGTACGAAGGAAGTCATTGGTGTTCAGATTACGGGTCAGTGGGCTAAAAGAGACTTTGGTAAAGTTAGGGATATCCAGCAAGCCTTGGAATCCTATAAACTGGCAATCCTTGCAGGCTCACTCAAGCGCGAGAAAAATGCTGTTCTAGCGGGACTTTGTCTGCGTTTAGCCTGGCTCTACCGGACTGAAAACAATACTGATCAAGAAACACGTTTTATGGGTTTAGCGCTCAAAGCCTATGAAGAATCCTATCTACACTCTGATTTTACAGGGACATCTATGTCAGAAATAAACGTTTTATTTATGCTCGGTGAGCTGAGTCGGCGATTAGGGCAATATAAGAAGGCTATCACTTATTTTGCTAAGGTCATTGAGCATAAAGAAGGCAAAGACGAACAAAAAATAATTACCAGAGCCAGAGAACAATGGAGAATCGCCGTTGAAGAAAATCGACAGGGAACTATGTAAAAAGAAAAGCCAGTGATTTTGTTGATTTGGCTATAAATGGTATAATGATTTAGGTGTAGAATAGTTATCAACTAATGGATCTATCTAGGGAGGTAGCAACAGTTGGAGTTTAATCAAGTCATTGCCAAAGAATTGGGGCTAAAGATATCCCAAATAAACGAAGCCGTTAGCTTATTGGATGGGGGAAATACCATCCCTTTTATTGCCCGTTACCGCAAAGAAGTAACCGGGGAACTGGATGAAAATATGCTGCGCGATATCGTAGAACGGTTAGATTATTTACGACGTTTGGACCAGCGAAAGACTGAAGTAATTCGCCTTATTGGTGAACAGGGAAAGCTCACGGAAGAACTGTCTGCTCAAATCATGGCTGCGACTGTGCTTCAGGATGTCGAAGATCTCTATCGACCGTTTAAACAGAAACGCCGTACCCGGGCAACGATTGCTAAGGAAAAGGGCCTTGAGCCGTTGGCGGAATGGTTGATGGTACAGTATTTCAGAGGAGATCCTCAAGCAGAGGCAGAGAAGTATCTCAATGCAGAACTGGAGGTTAATACTCTGGAGGAAGCCTTGGCAGGTGCGATGGATATCATCGCGGAGACGATTGCTGATGACGCGGCTCTTCGCAAACGGATCAGACAAGAAACCTTTCGCCTTGCTGATGTAGTAGCTGCCTCTATCGCGAAGAAAGCGAAAGAGCGTTCCCCCTTTGAGATGTATTACAATTATCGAGAGCCTGTTCGAAAGATACCTCCACATCGTGTCTTAGCACTTAATCGAGGGGAAAAGGAAGAGTTTCTCTCAGTCAAGATCGAAGCTCCTCCAGAAACCCTGCATAGACTGCTTGAACTTCGTTATGTCAAAACGGGGCCGTGTGCGCCTTGGGTTCAAAAAGCGGCACTTGATGCCTATAAACGATTGATCGAACCCTCCATTGAACGGGAAGTGCGTGCTGAACTTTCTGCTCAAGCGGAAGAGCAAGCTATTAAAGTATTTGCCGCAAATTTGCGTCAGTTGTTACTCCAACCCCCAGTCCGTGGAAAAATGGTGCTAGGACTTGATCCGGGATTTATTTCAGGTTGCAAATGGGCGGTCGTAGATGAAACGGGGAAGCTCCTAAAAGTTGGGGTTATCTATCCACATCCCCCACAGAAAAAACGACAAGAAGCTAAAGCGATATTACGCAAGGCAATAGCTGAGTTTGATGCTAATCTTATTGCCATTGGAAATGGTACCGCATCTAGAGAAACGGAAGAAGTCGTAGCAGAAATGATTCGAGAGGATGGGATCTCTGCAGAATTCATTTTAGTAAGCGAAGCCGGGGCATCGGTCTATTCCGCTTCTAAACTAGCGGGTGATGAATTTCCGGACTTTGATCTTTCCCTACGGAGTGCAGTGTCTATCGCTAGAAGGTTACAAGATCCTTTAGCTGAACTAGTGAAGATTGAACCGAAGGCTGTGGGAGTGGGCCAGTATCAGCATGATGTTCAGCCCAAACGCTTAGAGGAATCCCTGCATGGTGTGGTAGAATCCTGTGTGAATGTTGTGGGCGTTGATTTAAATACCGCCTCCGCTTCATTGCTCCAATATGTAGCTGGGTTAAAGCCGGCGGTAGCTAAAAATGTAGTGGCCTGGCGAGATGAACATGGTAAGTTCAGCCGTCGTGATCAACTTAAAAAAATTCCACGCCTGGGAGCACAAACCTATATTCAATGTGCAGGGTTTATTCGCCTTCCAGACGGGGTTAATCCCTTGGAAAATACGCCTGTCCATCCCGAATCTTATGAGCTTGCCGAAAATATCTTGAAAAAAATTGGGCACACCTCCGGGGATTTGCGAGAGCGGCTCACCGAAGTGCGCAAGAAACTGGCCGTATTAGAAGCTCAAGAGTTGGCTCAGGAATTTGGTGCTGGGGTTCCGACAATTCGCGATATTTTAGACGCCTTGCAAAGACCTGGCAGAGATCCTCGAGAGGATTTACCACGACCGTTGCTGCGTCGGGATGTAACGCGTATGGAGGATCTTAGCGAAGAGATGGTCTTAGAAGGAACCGTTCGCAATGTTGTAGATTTCGGAGCGTTTGTGGATATCGGCGTCAAGCACGACGGTTTGGTTCATATTTCCCAGTTGTGTGATAAATTCATTAAACACCCAATGGAAGTGGTCGCTGTAGGGGATATTGTCAAGGTGCGTGTGATCGGGATAGATAAGGCCAGAGAACGAGTGAGTCTCTCCATGCGGGATATTTCGGCCACGATTAAGCCTGTATAGCTGAACTTCTAGCCATCATGTTTCCAAATTCTTTAAAGAAATAACCACGGCTTGATTAGTCGTGGTTATTTCTTGTTGGATCACTTTATAAAATAGTTTAGCTTAATGTCATTTCGGAGGTTCTTTATAATAAAAATGAGACAGACTATTAATTATCCTCGAGTTTAGAATAGGCCTCTTTCTTTATCATCTCGATAAACACTTGCCCTAGGTAAGGGTCGAACTGTCTCCCAAATTGTAACTGTATTTCTTCAAAAGGTGTCTGAAGGGTCATAGCTCTTCGATAAGGCCTACCTGACGTCATGGCCTCGAAGGCATCAGCTAAGGAAACAATCCGTGCCGCGAGTGGGATCTTTTCTCCGCTAAGCCCTTGAGGATAACCTTGTCCATCGTAGTGTTCATGATGATGAAGGACAATGGGAATAATAAATTCTAACGCTTTGACTGGCTCTAAAACCTGAGCGCCAATCTCAGGATGTTTTTTGATCTGCTCATATTCATCTTCCGTCAATGTACTGGGTTTAAGCAAAATATCATCTTTGATTCCGATTTTACCTATGTCGTGGAGCAAAGAACCCATACGAAGTTGTTTAATTTCTTCTCGAGAGAGCCCTAACTGAAGGCCCAACATGACAGCATATTTCGTCACTAGAACCGAGTGTTCCCAAGTTTCTATGTTTCTTGCGGCAAGTGCCATAGCTAGAGTCTGCAAAAATCCGCTGAGAGGTATCGCATTTGTACTTCCATGCGTAACACTATCAATTTCAGGAAAGGATTTTTGAATCTGGTACGAATCTATTATGCTAATATTCCGTAAGCGCATTCGTCACCTCCAAAATGAGTTCAGGCTTATTTGTAAACCGTTCGCACTTTATCTATAAGTTCGTGAATATCAAATGGTTTCATCAACACACTTTGGGCCCCCTGCTTCTTAGCTTGTTCCTCTATCTCCTCTCCGCTAACCATAATCACCGGAATATCCTTTGCAAGCCCATCATTTTTTAGCAATTGTAATACGTCTAAGCCACAGATACCTGGCATGTTATTATCTAATAAAATAAGAGATGGTTTGTTTTCAGACAAAGCATACCCTAAACATTCGTCACCGCTGCCCACTTGTTTTGACTCATAGCCTGCGTTAGCAAGTACCTCAGCAAACAACCTGCGAATGGGTAGCCTATCCTCTACCACTAATATGTACTCGACCACGACCATCTTCCTCCTCCACACATTATACATTCTATGACTAATAGTATATATTTTCAACATATTTTATTAACCGTGAGTTTGTGAAAGAGTTGAATGCAGAGCTTTACAATGGTAGTGAGGTGATAATATGGAAAGTATCCGAAAAGTGGTAGGAAAAAACATACGGTTCTACCGTCTGTCTAAGGGTTTTACACAGGAATTTCTAGCAGAAAAACTTGATGTAAGTAGTACCTATATCGGTTATCTGGAGAGAGGTCAAAAATCCCCTTCGTTGGATCTGATTTCTAGAATATCAAAAGCACTTGAAATTGAGCCTGCTTTACTGCTAACCTCACCCGATAAGTGCGATGATGAAATGAAACGTTTAATGTCCCTACTATCAGACAAAGCACCTTACTCTGTTGCCTTTGTCCATAATATTGCAACTGCTTACTTCAAATCCCTCGAAGACCATGACTACCAAAAGGATCAGTTACATCACCGATAACCAGTAAATTTTGAAAGGATCTCTCTTAACGCTGACAATATTTTTGTCTTCAGTAGTGAACAAGAAACTTGTCCACGTAATGCTTCTTGGCCGTAAATGGCACTATTTTTTACTCCCTAGCTGTGATAATAGCAATAGTCTGATATAATGATCAAATGGGCTCATCCTCGCTTTCGGAGATTGCGGGAAAGAGTGATCTTTGGCTTACTTACGCTACCTTTAACATTGTAGGGGAATTAGTATTAGCTAGTACCCCTTAGCGGCTATGTGCTTTAACTAATGAGTTTGTGCTATAGGGCTGCTTGTCATGAATGGAGACGTCATAAGTATTCCTTGGCAGAATGCTCAAACTTGGAAAATGTACTGAGTATTGAGAGGCACGGGGCTGATCAAGTGGCCATTCTCAAATAGGAAGTAAGTTTAGTTTTTAGGTTAATTTTTTTTATTAAACAGGAGGAGTAACGGTGAATAAAGAAGTGAAGAAGCTTTTAATCAAGAACGGTCAGATTAAAACGATGGCCGGGCGAGAATTTAGGGGTTATATTCTGGTTGAGGGATCTAAAATTGTAGCCCTCGGAGAAACCTTGGACGGGGACATTCCGGCGGATGCTGTTGTAATCGATGCTATGGACTGTCTCGTCATGCCAGGGATGATTGACGCTCATTGTCATGTAGGAATTGGCGAAGAGATTTACCGGTGGGAAGGGGAAGACTTCAATGAAATGACCGATCCTGTGACTCCGGACATGCGAGCGATTGATGGAATTAACCCAGAAGATGAGGGTTTTCGCGATGCTCGACTAGGAGGAGTGACGGCGGTATTTACTGTTCCAGGAAGTGCCAATGTGATTGGAGGAACAGGGGTCGTCATGAAGACGGTTGGTAAAATCGTAGATAAGATGATTGTGCGCGATCCTGCAGGTTTGAAAGTGGCATTTGGGGAAAATCCTAAAATGGTCTACGGTGAACAAAAGAAAATGCCCATGACCCGGATGGGGACTGCGGCACTTCTGCGTCAGGCCTTAGTGGATGCCCAGGTGTACCGAGATAAACTAATCGAAGGAAAAGAAGATTCGGATAAACTTCCGGAACGAGATTTAGGTCTGGAAACTCTTGTTAAAGTGATTAACCGCGAAATTCCTCTGCGGGCGCATGCTCATCGTGCGGATGATATTATGACAGCAATTCGTATTGCCCGAGAATTCGGAGCCGATCTAGTGATTGAACATTGTACGGAAGGACACAAAATTGCCGAAGAACTTGCGGAGATGGGTTATCCGGCGGTGGTAGGTCCTCTGCTGACGAATCGTGCCAAAGTGGAACTTAAGGATAAGTCCTTTAAAACCCCAGGTGTTTTAGCTAGAGCTGGGGTGAAAGTAGCAATTATGACGGATCACTCTGTCACACCGATTGAACAGCTTCCGCTCTGTGCGGCCTTAGCCTGCAAAGCAGGGATGGACATCGAGGATGCTTTACGCGCCATTACGATTAATCCGGCTGAGATTTTGGGTGTCTCCGATCGGATAGGGACCCTTGAGGTAGGAAAAGATGCTGATATAGTCATTTGGAGTGAGCACCCCTTGTTAATCACCGCCCGTCCACTCTATGTGATTATTGACGGTGAGATCGTGAGTCCCGAACCGAAGGAAGGCGGATTAAAGGAATGACTTCTAAATCACCTTCTGGACTCCCGATTGCTGCAGGCATCGGGATGTCTGTGATTTGGGGTTTCTCCTTTTTATTTACTAAGGAGACACTAGATCATACCTTTCCGCTCCAACTACTTGGCTTTCGCTTCGCAGCTGCTGCGCTAGTGCTGACTTTATTGAAAGCGACGGGCTTAATCAAGATTAATCTGAAAGGGAAACCGATCTCATCCTTACTTCTACTCGCTCTCTTTCAGCCGGGTCTTTACTTCATAGGGGAAACTTGGGGTGTTAAGTGGACCTCGGCCTCTGAGGCCGGCATGGTGATCGCTTTGGTTCCCGTAGCCATTGCAACCATGGCCGCAATTTTCCTGAAGGAGAAACTCAATGCTAAGCAGGTACTTTCGATCGGGGCCTCTGTCGTCGGCGTGATGATCATCGTATCTGTTCAAGGGGGCCTTCAGTTTGGAGAACATCTCTGGGGAATTCTTGCTCTTCTCGTAGCGGTATTGGCTGCAGGCGCTTATAGTATTTTGTCAAGACATTCTTCACGGAGTTTCAATTCCCTGGAGATCACCTTTGTCATGATGTGGGCGGGAACCGTGATCTTTAATGTACTAGGTATCGGGCAAAGCGTAATTCAAGGGGAATTGATATCTTATCTAAAACCGCTTCAATTGACGGGTGTGCTATGGGCAATTTTTTACCTGAGCGCTATTTCGTCTGTGCTGGCTTTTTTCCTTTCAAACTATATGTTTAGTGCCTTGCCCGTTTCTCAGACTGCACCGATTTTTAACCTTATCACGGTCGTAGCGGTTTTTTCAGGAGTGTTTTTTCGCGGAGAGCAGTTTGGCTGGATTCATGCTATTGGAATCAGTCTGATTATTTTAGGAGTTTGGGGTACGAATATCTTTGGAAAGACTACCGCCACATCCCTTGCGGAGAGTGCATAGCATTTCGAGTATTGAGGGGCGATGGATGAGGGGATTTAGCACCGGGGATTGGATACGTTCTGAAAAACTTATAATGACCTTGGATCTAGGTAACACTAAATTCGAGGCTCGATAGTTATGGTTTTAATAGATAAAAACTTGGAGAAGGAAAAAAGTCTTAGGAAAGGAAAAGGTTAGGTTTGTCCAAGTTTTCTTAATCAATGATTATGGATTACAGAGCAACGAGTGCAACAGTTGAGCAAACTCGGGAGTGGGGCAAACAGTTAGGAGCATGTTTGCGGGGTGGAGATGTCGTTGCCCTGATCGGGGATCTCGGTGCTGGGAAAACGGCCTTCGCGCAAGGAGTTGGTAAGTCATTAGGGGTCACGAGTCATATGACTAGCCCAACCTTCACATTTCAACAAGAGTATAGCGGCCAACTTTCTGGAACGGGGACAGGAACCAAGGTCCGTTTGATTCATATGGATCTCTATCGGCTCCAGCGTCCAGAAGAAGTGGAAGTCATCGGGGTTGAAGATGCCTTTGAAGAGGATGTTGTGTGTCTGATTGAATGGCCTAAAATTGCCGAGGACTATTTACCGGAAATTAGATTAGAAGTTGAAATCCTTGGCAGTGGAGAATCCCTGCGCGAAATTATCTTTCGTCCCCGAGGACCTGAGTGGGAGCAACGCATAGTAGACCTGAATATTTGAGGAGAGGTTCGGAGGAGCCGATGAAATACTTAACGATTGATACGACAACAAAAGTGACCGCAGTAGCTTTAGCTGAAGATGGACGGCTGATCGGAGAAGGGTTTTTACATACCACTAAGACGCACTCCGAGCGTATTATTCCAATGCTCGATCAATTGCTGACTGCCGCAGATTGGTCACTAGGGGATTTGGATATGGTTGGTGTGGTACGTGGCCCAGGTTCGTTTACTGGAATACGGATCGGAATCGCTACGGCACAGGGATTAGCACAGGTGTTAAAGCTTCCGCTGGTTGCTGTAGTTTCCCTCGATACCCTTGCCTGGGCGGGTTTAGGTAGAACGGAAGACATTGTTCCCATCTTGGATGCGCGCAAGAATGAGTGGTATACGGCACGTTATCGTTGGACGCGAGGGAACGAGAAGGCGGAGTGTATAACACCCCCTCAAGCGTTACCCAAAGATCAATGGTTAGAACAATTGAGGGAATTGGAGCGTCCGATTTGCTTTGTTGGAGATGCTGTGGTCAAAGCTAAGGATCAGATTGAGGCTGTGATGGGGGAGCAAGCTTTAATTTTACCAGAGTATATTAATTTACCCCGGGGTGCTTATGCCGTTCAAGCGGTTTGGCAACGTTGGCAGGAAACGGGCAGGGGAGAACGAGTTGAACCTTACTACATTCGCTTTTCTGAAGCAGAGGTCAATTGGGCAAAGAAAGAGGAAGCGCGAAGGAGAGAGGGGCATGAATAATGGGATTGTACGTCCCATGACGATCAACGATCTCCCAGCCATCTTAGAAATCGAGCGTGATTCCTTTACCACCCCTTGGTCTATGCAGGCTTTTAAAGCTGAGCTCATCGATAATGAGTATGCGCGCTATTATTGTTTAGAGTTAGGCGGTCAAGTGATTGGGTACATGGGACTGTGGTATATCCTTGATGAGGGACATATTACGAATATTGCCATTACTCCTGGCTACCGGGGGCAACATGGGGGGGAGTTCCTAATGCGTTATGTGATGAAGAAAATGGTGGAGGAGGGTATGGAGCGAATGACTCTGGAAGTCCGCGCTTCGAACAGCTCTGCCCAATCATTATATAGTCGATTAGGCTTTACCACGGCAGGAGTTCGTAAAGGGTATTATGCGGATACGGGAGAGGACGCTTTGATTATGTGGACGGAACTGAAAATGGAAGTGAATGTGACGTGACGATGAGTCTGAACAACGAGGTTATAATCTTAGGAATAGAAACGAGCTGCGATGAGACTTCTGCGGCTGTTTTAGTGAACGGGACGGAATTACGCAGTCATGTCATATCCTCCCAGATTACGACGCATCAAAAATATGGCGGAGTTGTACCGGAAATTGCCTCGCGGGAGCATAGCTTACATCTTCAACCCGTCGTACAGCAAGCTTTAGATGAGGCAAGGCTTACGTTTCAAGATTTGTCGGCCATCGCTGTGACCTATGGCCCTGGATTGGTCGGTTCCTTATTGGTCGGGGTTTCTGGTGCGAAGGCCATGGCCTATGCTGCGGGAATTCCACTGCTTGGCATTAATCATTTGGAAGCACATATCTATGCCAACTTTTTGCTCCATCAAGATATCGAATTCCCTTTCCTAGCCCTGCTAGTCTCGGGAGGGCATACTCATCTTATTTTCTTTGAAGCACATGGCCAGTATAAGGTTTTGGGGCATACACGAGACGATGCCGCAGGGGAAGCCTTAGATAAAGTGGCTAGAACCCTAGGCTTAGGTTATCCAGGAGGACCTCAGATTCAAAAAATCGCTCAAGAGGGGAATGCGCAAGCCTTTAAGTTTCCTCGGGCTATGTTAGAGCCGGGGAGCTTGGATTTTAGCTTCAGTGGTATGAAATCGGCGGTTTTAAATACCTTGAATTCTGCCCGCATGAAAGAAGAGACACTAAGCGTTCCAGACATTGCCGCTTCTTTTCAGCAGGCAGTGGTCGATGTCTTAGTCCGAAAAACCTTGCTGGCCATCGAGGAAACCGGAGTTAAGACGCTGCTTCTTGCAGGCGGAGTAGCAGCTAATAGCTTGCTGCGCGAAACACTGGGCGAGACGTTGGGCGAGCGGAGTGTAAGGCTGGTGTATCCATCCCCCATTTTATGTACGGATAACGGAGCCATGATCGCGACGGCAGGGTATTATCATTATTTAGCTGGGGACTTCGCACCTTGGACACTAAACGCAGTTCCGGGACTGGGACTTGTGTAATTAGTACAAAAAAATCCCCGCGTCCAGGGATTTTCTTGCGCAATGTGTTTCGTGAATTGGCTCCTTCTATAAGGTAATACGCATCGCGAGTTGCGAGATGAGGGTCTGGAAAAATTCTACAGTACTAGTTTAGGAAAAACAATGAAAACAAATAAACGAAAAATGCCGGTTACTAGGGGAAAAAAACCTTGTGTCCGGCGTTTTTTATTACCCTTACAGTATGTGCAAAAATAGTTCAAGACGAAAAAGGGAAGCATATGTTCTGTGGATAAGGTAGACCTGTGGATAATGTGGATAAGTCTGTAGATAAGTCAGTGGTGCGGCTTTGCAGTTTTACCTATATTTCGTCCGTTTAGGATAACATTACCCACAGGTCCTGTGGATAATGTGGATAAGTCTGAGACAAGGCGGAAATACAAGTTTTGAAATGTGGATAATGTTGTGGGTTGAACTACGCCTGATTTAGCAATAAGCTTAAATCGCCTAGACGGTATGTTTGGAAAAGACTAGACTTCTGATCCAGCAACAGAAACCTCGAATTTTCGGGTTAAGACCTTATTGCGTCTTATAATCAGAGAAATTACAAAATATTTAATTTATCTGATATTTGCAGAAGGAATTTACCTTTATTAATCGAATAATTCTTAATGCACGAGATTTTACCGAAAGGGAAGCTCTAACATGAATGAGGAAAAACAGTATTCCAAGCATGAAGTACGCAAATCGTGTTTAAAACAGCGGGCCGCTATGGGAGAGAAGGAGAGAAAAAGTAATAGTTTGCTGATTCAGCAAAAAGTTGAGGATTTACCGGAATTCCAAAAAGCTCAAGCAGTGATGTTATTTCTTAACTTCCGCGATGAAGTAGAAACAACTGCCTTGGCGGAGGCCACGATTGCGTATAAGAAAAAGCTAATCTTACCTCGTTGTGCACCCCATGGGATACTTCTTCCACTTGAAGTACGCGATCTAGCTGTGGATCTTGAACCGGGAGCTTGGGGAATTCGCGAACCTAAGCTTTCAAATCAAGAAGTAGAACCTTCAGTAATCGATTTAATCATCGTGCCTGGGGCAGGTTTTGACCTACAAGGGAATCGTTTGGGGTATGGGGGCGGTTTTTACGATCGCTTCTTTATGTTGTTAAATCCCTTAACACCTAAGGTCGCTCTTAGTTTCGAATGTCAGGTTATTTCACAAGTACCCGTTGACCAACACGACATCAAAATGACCATGTTGATCACAGAAAGAACAATCTATAATTTTAGTACTATAGGAATTCAATAGGGGGGATTTATTTGAGCACCGCGTGTGAGGAGTTAGTAGACCCAAAGGAAATAAAGTTGGATGAAATCATCAAAAAGTATCGACATGAGAATGGGCCTCTGATCCCAATTTTACAAGGGGCCCAAGAGGTTTATGGTTATTTGCCTGCCCATGTGATAAAGCACATTAGTAAAGGGACTCGTATCCCGTTGGCGAGAATTTATGGTGTGGTCACATTCTATGCTCAGTTCCGTCTTACGCCTGTGGGACGAAATCTAATCAATGTCTGTTTGGGAACGGCTTGCCATGTTCGTGGAGGAGCTAAGGTACTAGATACTATAGAAAAAGAACTAAAGATTAAAGACGGAGCTACGACGGACGATGGGCGGTTTACTTTAGAAATCGTGGCCTGTATTGGAGCCTGTGGTCTTGCACCGGTTATATCTATTAATAATGAGGTTCATGGACGATTAGTACCGGAGAGCATTGCCGGGATATTTGCTAAATACGAGTAGGGGGATAAAGGGATGGCTGAGAACCAACGGATTCTAGTTTGTGCAGGGACGGGATGTGCCTCTTCGGGAGCACTGCCGATCATCGAAATCTTGAAAGAGGAAATCAAGCGGCAAGGACTTGAAGATACCGTAAGCGTTGTTGGTACCGGGTGTCAAGGCTTTTGTGAAAAAGGACCAACGCTCGTTATTGAACCCCATAATACGTTATATACCCGGGTCACTGCGGATGATGTGGCAGAGATCGTAGCCCAAGATATTGTGAAAGGGGAGCGAGTTGAACGTCTTCTTCTAATAGACCAAACAACTCAAAAACCAGTAAGTTCACTCTCCGAAATTAAATTTTTCGCCAAGCAACATCGAATAGTACTTAGTAATTGCGGTGTGATTGATCCTAAGAAAATTGAAGAATACACGGCACGGGAAGGCTATAAAGGCATCCAAAAAGCGCTTAAAGAAATGTCTCCCGAAGAGGTCATGGAAGAAGTTAAGAAGTCAGGGCTTCGTGGTCGTGGTGGTGCTGGTTTCCCTGCAGGCGTAAAGTGGGGTTTCTGCCGTCAAACGCCAAGTGATAAAAAATATATTATTTGTAACGCTGACGAAGGAGATCCTGGAGCATTCATGGACCGCAGTGTGCTGGAGGGGGATCCACATTCCGTTATTGAGGGAATGCTGATCGGGGCTTATGCCATCGGAGCAGACGAAGGATACGTTTACTGTCGTGCAGAATATCCATTAGCTATCAAGCACTTGGAAATTGCGATTAAGCAAGCTCAGGAGGCTGGCTATTTAGGAGATAATATTCTGGGCTCAGGCTTTAATTTCCGTCTCAATGTGTTCGCTGGAGCTGGAGCTTTTGTCTGCGGAGAAGAAACTGCCTTAATGGCTTCTATTGAAGGTAAGCGCGGTATGCCGAGAGTTCGCCCACCATTTCCGGCAGTAAGCGGGCTATGGGGAAAACCAACCAATATCAATAACGTTGAAACCTGGTCCAATGTTCCGCACATTTTACGCAACGGGGCAGAGTGGTATGGCCAATTTGGTACTGAAAAAAGTAAAGGAACGAAGATCTTTGCTTTGACGGGTAAGGTTAACAATACTGGTTTGGTGGAAGTTCCAATGGGCACAACCCTACGGGAGATTATCTTTGACATTGGGGATGGAATTCAAGGCGGTAAGAAGTTCAAAGCAGTGCAAATTGGAGGCCCATCGGGTGGATGTTTGCCTGAAGACATGCTTGATCTCGCCGTGGATTATGATACTTTGACGCAAGCAGGAGCAATGGTTGGCTCCGGAGGACTAGTCATTATGGATGAGACCACTTGTATGGTGGATATTGCCCGTTATTTCTTAAACTTTTCCAAGAAAGAATCTTGTGGTAAATGTACCCCCTGTCGAGAGGGAACCACGCGGATGTACGAGATTCTGGATAGAATCACCAAAGGAGAAGGAAAAGAGGAAGATCTTGATACGTTAGAGACCCTTGCCCTAACGATTAAAGAGACATCCCTGTGTGGATTGGGTCAGTTTGCACCCAGCCCCATTCTGGCAACCTTAAAATACTTTAGACATGAGTATGAAGCCCATATTCGTGACCATAAATGTCCCGCTCATAACTGCACAGCCTTGCTGAGTTATACCATTGATGTGGAGAAATGCAAAATGTGTAGTCTCTGTGCTAAAAACTGTCCGACTAATTGTATTACAGGGGATAAAAAGACTCAGACTCCGTATGTCATTAATGAAGAGAATTGCATCAAATGCGGAACCTGTATGGAAAAATGCAAGTTTGGTGCAGTTAGTCGAGCCTAATCTAAGGGTCCGGACGGACCCGAATGGACAAACTGAGAGGAGTGAATCACTTGGAGTGGCTTACATTAACAATTGATGGACGTGAAGTCAGCGTACCGAAAGGGACGACCGTTCTTGACGCCTGTCGTACGAATAATATTCCGATTCCTACATTGTGTCATGCCCCGGAGCTTACCTCTGCGGGTGCCTGCCGTTTATGTGTTGTTCAAATCGAGGGGATGCGCAATCTTCCCCCGGCTTGCGTCACACAAGCAGCACAGGGCATGAAAGTAGAAACTCAAAACAAAAAAGTGCGCACTGCACGCAAAACGATCTTAGAGTTAATAGTAGCAAACCACCCCTTAGACTGTATGACCTGCCAGAAAATGGGGGACTGTTCTTTAGCAGAGTATGCTTATGAATATGGGGTAACTGGTGAAGTTTACCATGGGGAAAAACGTAACCTTCCGATTGATGATGGAAATCCTTTCATCTTGCGGGATCCCAATAAATGTATCCTCTGTGGAAAATGTATCAAGGCTTGCACTGAGATCCAAGGAAAAAGCATTTTAGACTTTTCATTTCGCGGATTTGATACCCAGGTGGGTCCGGCCTTCAATTTACCCTATAACGAGTCGGATTGTGATTTCTGTGGATCCTGTGTCTCGGTCTGTCCAGTAGGGGCACTGGTAGAGAAGCAAATGGTCGGTAAGGGACGTCCTTGGGAAGTCTCTAAAGTCCAAACGACCTGCCCGTTCTGTGGCGTAGGATGTAACTTTGACCTGAATGTCAAAGACGGAAAAGTGATCGGGGTGACCTCGAATCCGGATGCGCCAGTTAATGGCAAGGCTTTATGTGTCAAAGGTCGCTTTGGGATGGACATGATTTATAGTGAAAATCGTGTAACTACTCCTCTGATTAGAAAAGATGGGGTATTAGTCCCTGCAGAATGGGATGAGGCCTTAGATTTAATCGCTACGAAGTTAGGTGAGATCAAGAAGACTTATGGACCTAACTCTATTGCTGCCTTAAGTTCGGCTCATTGTACGAACGAGGAAAATTATCTCATGCAAAAATTCATGCGCGCGGTCATCGGTACGAATAATATCGATCACTGCGCAAGGACCTGACACGCTCCCACTGTGGCCGGTCTGGCCACTTCATTTGGATCCGGAGCGATGACTAACTCTATTAATGAGATTCCGAACACCAAAGTCATGTTTGTAATTGGTTCAAACGCGACAGAGGCTCATCCTGTAATTGGGACAAAAATGAAGCAAGCCCTCGCCAAGGGAGCCAAGCTGATCGTGGTCGATCCTCGACAAATTGATCTGGCTGACCATTCCGATGTTTGGTTAAGGCTTCGTCCGGGAACAGATATTGCTCTGATCAACGGAATTATGAACATTATTCTTGCCAACGGGTGGGAAGATAAAGCATTTATTGAAGAACGTACCGAAGGCTTTGAAAAAGTCCGGGAAGCCGTTCAAAAATATACTCCCGAGGTCGTAAGTCAAATAACGGGAGTTCCGGTAGAACAGCTGGAAGAAGCTGCAAGAATTTACGCGACTGCCGAACGGGCTCAGATTTTTTACACCTTAGGGATTACAGAGCATACCTGTGGTACGGATAACGTCATGAGTCTGGCGAACTTAGCCATGCTTACAGGTAATCTTGGTAAAGAGAGTTCGGGTGTTAACCCAATGCGTGGGCAAAATAATGTTCAGGGCGCCTGCGATATGGGGGCACTGCCTAACGTTTATCCTGGTTACCAACAAGTCATAAACCCTGAAGTACGGGCCAAATTCGAAGCTGCTTGGGGAGTTCCTCTCGACCTTAATCCTGGCTTTATGATTCCTGACATGTTTGATGCAGCGGTTAGTAAAAATCTGCGGGCATTGTATGTTTTGGGCGAAGATCCAGTCATTACAGATGCTGATGCGAACCATGTTCGCAAAGGCCTTAAGGCTCTTGACTTCCTGGTAGTCCAAGAAATCTTCTTGTCAGAAACTGCAAAATTGGCGGATGTCGTCTTACCTGGGGCTAGTTATGCTGAGAAGACAGGTACCTTCTCCAATACTGAGCGGCGAGTGCAAATGGTCAATCAAGCAATTAAACCGATCGGTAACGCTAAGACAGATGGAGAGATCATTTGTGCCTTAGCAACTCGAATGGGTTACCCCTTCGAGTATCAATCTTCGGAAGAAGTCATGCAGGAAATTGCCAAACTTACTCCTCAATTTGCAGGGATTACCCATGAGCGTTTAGGAACGCAAGGCTTGCAATGGCCGGTGCCGCATGCGGAACATCCCGGAACCAAGTTCTTGCATGAAGGGAAATTCAACCGTGGCAAAGGGCTCTTTGTGGCGATTGATAATCAGCTGCCTGCGGAATTACCGGATGAGGAGTATCCATTCTTACTCAATACCGGGCGTAAACTTTCCCATTATAACGTTTTCACTCAACACTCTCCATCTCTGGAAACCTATTCGCCTGAAGAGTTAGCAGAGATTAATCCCTCAGATGCCAAACGGCTCAAACTGGAAGAGGGCGAAGTCGTCCAAATCTCTTCCCGTCGTGGTGAATTAAAAACCAAAATCATAATCACGGAACGGGTGCCAGTGGGTATGGTCTTTATGACCCTTCACTACTTTGATTCTCCAACCAACGTACTCACCAATGGTGCGTATGATAAAGTCACTAAAACCTACGAGTATAAAGTGTGTGGCGTACAAATTTCAAAAATTAGCTAAGTTCTTAAAGGGACCCTTAAAGGGGTCCCTTTTACTATGGGCACGCGTGTTGGGGGCGTGTTAAAAGGACCGTCCCCCCCAACACATCCCCCTAAAACCGTACGGAAAATGGGCCTTCAATAATGAAGGCCCTTGTTTTTTAGAGCTTGGCGCCAGCCAAGTTTTTCTTATGTGTCGGATACTTAGTTGGGGACATTCCTGTCCCGAAGAACAGCTTTTACTTCAGCAGGTGTGTCCCCTTTCCGCAAATAACCTATTTGTCCATGATACGGTTCATAAGGCGCATTGAACACATTTCCCCACACATCGTGCAGCTATCCTGATGCTCAGGAGAGGACTCTTGGCGATAGCGCTCGGGCTTTTCACGATCCAAGGCTAAACCAAACATTACTTCCCAATTCAAATCTTGTCTGGCTTGGCTCATCTTCCTGTCCCACTCAGCGGCTCCAGGTATCCCTTTAGCGATATCCCCGGCATGAGCTGCGATCTTGACTGCAACGATTCCTTCGCGTACGTCATCTAAAGTGGGCAAACGAAGGTGTTCGGCCGGCGTCACATAGCAGAGAAAATCTGCTCCTGCTGAGGCGGCTAAAGCTCCGCCGATCGCACTGGTGATGTGATCGTAACCAGGAGCAACGTCCGTGACTAACGGCCCTAAAATGTAGAAGGGTGCTCCGTGGCAAAGCTTTTTTGCCAACTGAACATTAGCCACAACTTCATGCAAGGGAACGTGGCCGGGTCCTTCAATCATGACTTGAACATTGCGTTTCCAAGCCCTTCGAGTTAATTCTCCCATCACGATCAATTCGGAAATTTGAGCTCCGTCTGTGGCATCGGCAATGCTTCCCGGTCGGCAGGCATCCCCTAGGCTCAAGGTCACATCGTATTCCGCACAGATATCCAGAAGATCATCAAAATACTCGTAAAAAGGGTTTTCCTGCCCGGTCAATTCCATCCAGGCGTATAGTAAAGATCCTCCCCGAGAAACGATGTTGGTAACTCGGGAGGTTTGACGGAAATGCTGAGCAGTTTCCCTGTTGATGCCAGCGTGGATGGTAACAAAATCAACGCCGTCTCGGGCGTGCTGTTCCACCACAGCTAAGAATTCCTGGGGTGTAATGTCTTCCAATTTTTTATCTAAATAGCCAAGGGCATCATACATAGGAACAGAGCCGATCATAGCAGAGGACATTTCGATGAGCCGGTGGCGGAATTCGATAGTTTTACCGTAGTTGCTAAGGTCCATAATTGCTTCCGCTTTCATGTCTAGAGCCATGCGTACTTTGGCCAGCTCACTGTCGAGGTTGGCACACTCCGGAGAGATACCTAAATTGACATTAATCTTCGTCTTAAGTCCAAGACCAACGCCCTCCGGACTCAAAGATGTGTGATTGATGTTAGCGGGGATGGCAATGCTGCCCGCTGCCACCCGGAGCCTAATTTCTTCAACAGTAAGCCCCTCTTTGTCAGCAACCGTTCGCATTGCCGCCGTGATTACTCCATTTTTAGCCTGTTCCATTTGTGTACTCATCTAATCACATTCCTTCTTAAACTTTTCTTATAGTTGGGTATTGTGTTCCATAATGAACTGTAAACGCTTAATCTTGCTCATAATATCCGGATTTCCTACAATCTCGGTGACTAAGGCGACAGTCCGGGCCCCCGCCTGGATCACTTCAGCCAGATTGTGCTCTTTGATTCCGCCGATCGCGACAAAGGGGATATCTAAATTCTTGACGACGTAATCTAAATAGTCCAGTCCCACTGGATCGCACACATCGATTTTTGTCTTGGTGGCAAACAACGGTCCTACTCCGATGTAATCTGCGCCACCGCTTACCGCGGCCAATGCTTGGGCCGGCGAATGGGTAGAAACCCCAATCAGGAGATCGTGGCCAACTAACTCGCGCACCTTCGACAACGGCAAATCGTCTTGTCCGATATGTACGCCATCGGCGCCCACTGCTAGAGCCAGATCTAAGTGGTCGTTGATAATAAACAAGGCACCGTATTGTTGGGTCATGGCTCGCAACACCAGACACTCTTCATACATTTCCCTAACCTTCTTGGACTTCTCCCGGTACTGAAGGATCGGTACGCCGCTGGCTACGATCTCACTGGCCACCTCGATATTGCTCCGGCCTTGAGAGTGAAGCTCAGAGGTAAGGGCATAAATGCCTACGGGAAGGGTATGCCTATTTGAAAGTCCATTCAGTCCAGTCATTAAATGGTTCATTGTGCTACAGCATTCCTTTCCCGCATATTCACCCAGTCACAAAAAGCTGGTAGATAGCCTTTGGCCCGGATCATTTGTACTACTTCCGGAACGGATCGTTCGTCAGCAATTTCAAATTGGGCACTGCCTACGTTGTCTGTCTCACTATAACCACCAACGGAAGTGAGAGCGCCGGCCGAGATTCGTGTAATTCCGAGGGGAAGCAAATTTTCCCGCATTTGCGGACTTTCTCGTGTGGACAAGGTAAGCCCAGCCCGAGGTAGAAACAATCGGTAAGCCAGAATAATTTGAACTAAAGCGGCATCCGTTACGGGAGTCGCAAATGAGCTAAAACTGCCGGCATAGGGCCTAAGGCGTGGTACTGAAATAGCTACTTCGACCCCGGGGTACTTTCTTTGCAAGTAGTCGGCATGGAGTGCTGAATAAAAGGCATCCCGCCGCCAGTCCGAGATACCTAAGAGCGCTCCGATGTTTATGGAGGAGATTCCAGCAGAACAGGCTCGCTCCGGTGCCTCCAAGCGGTAGTGATAATCCCGCTTTGGTCCGGAAGGGTGTACCAGAGCATAGGTGCTTTCCTGGTAGGTTTCTTGAAAAAGAGTGACAGAATCAACCCCCGCCTCGTACAAACGTCGGTATTCCTCAGTGGATAGGGGATACACTTCAAGTCCCAGTGAGGCAAACATTGGTCGTAAAGCACGGACGCATTGCTCGATGTAAGCGGGTCCGCTTTGTGAGCGGGATTCTCCCGTCAAGAGCAGCAAATGTTGCAGCCCAGTCGATGAGATGGCTTCACCTTCCTTTATAGCCTGTTCGACGCTTAGCTTGCACCGTACAATTTCGTTTCCAGCGTGGAAACTACAATACAGGCAGCTATTGCTACAAAAATTAGCAAGATATAAGGGAGTGAACAAACCGATCGTGCGGCCGAAATGGCGGATAGTTAAAGCTTGAGCCTTTTTGGCCATTGGCTCTAGGTATGGTTGGGCAGCTGGGGAAAGCAAGATCGCCAAATCTTCTGGGAGAACAGTTTCACGGGCTAACACCCGCTCTACGTCTACTCTGCTATAACTCGTCCAGATCGATTCTGGGAGCCTTTGTTGCCATTCAGTCTTTTGCTCGTAGAACATACGTTAACCCTCCTGCAAAAAACCAGTCAAGGGGGAAGACGCCTCGGCTGTTACTCGTCGTTCTCCCGGTCCAGCTAAATAGCCCAGCCGTCCTGCGGCTACGGCCAAGCGGAAGGCTTGGGCCATGAACACCGGATCTCCTGCTGTCGCAATTGCCGTATTTACAAGTACGGCAGCCGCTCCCATTTCCATGGCCTCTGCTGCCTCGGATGGTCGTCCGATGCCAGCATCGACAACAATCGGTAGGGAAATTTCCTCGATCAAAATCCGAATAAGTTCTTTGGTTTGTAAGCCACGGTTGCTTCCAATTGGTGACCCTAAGGGCATAATTGCTGCCGCGCCGGCATCCTGCAGACGCCTGGCTGCCCCCAAATCCGGGCTCATATAAGGAAGTACCACAAATCCATCGTTCGCGAGTTGTTCTGTGGCCCGAATCGTCTCCCAATTATCCGGCAAAAGGTAGCGTTGATCCTGTACAACCTCGATTTTAACCCAGTTCCCGCAGCCGGCAGCCTGAGCCAAGCGGGCGATTCGCACGGCTTCCTCAGCAGTGCGTGCACCGGAGGTATTCGGCAATAAAATGGTGTTCTGAGGTAAGTAATTTAGAATATTCTCCTGAGGGTTTTTCCAATCTACTCGGCGTAAAGCCATTGTTACCACCTGGGAGCCGCTAGCTTCCAGTACTCGGGGCACAATTTCATGAGACGAAAATTTACCGGTTCCTACGAACAGACGACTGAGTAAATTGACTCCTCCGATGAGTAAACTGTCATCCGATGGATTTATACCCTGTATGATATCGTTCACGGTATCAGCCACCTCCCATAAAAATTAAGATTTCCAAACTATCGCCATCACTTATTGCAGTACTTTGCCAGAGCTCTTGTTTTAGAATTTTCCCATTGAGCTCCACGACCCCAGCTTTTAGGGTCACAGCTTTGTTTTCGAGCAACTGGAATACGGTACATTCTGGGGTAAGCTCCTGCGCTTCACCGTTTAGAATAATCTGCAACAGACCATCCTCCTTTCATCTGTTCTTCATACCTTTTTGCTAAGGATTCCCGTCTCACTACCAAGGAACCAGGGAGGGTATAAACTAAAAAAAAATGAGAACTGCGGTAAGCAGTTCTCATTTATACTTCTATAAGCATAACGATTAGCTTCCCTCCGCTGGTATTAACCAGATCAGGTTCAAAGGGATCGAGTTTCCTCATCTCAGCCCCGAAGGGCGCCCCTAGCAAAAAGACGTATTTAGTTGTGAGTGGGCATTATTTGCCTGCGTTAGTATTACATCTATGCCATTATATAACTAAAAGAGTTAAGGTGTAAATATTGAATAAAGTATATTGAAAAATTTGAGTTTTTCTCTCGGGGAAATTGATTAGCTATGGTGTCAGGATTTCTAACGTGACAGTAAGAGTTTGATGAGTTATCCTTACAGCCCTTGGTGGCTAAGTTAAGAATAGATCATCTCCGCTTTTTCCGCTCAAACCGGGGTGACTATCAAATCGTACTGTACCCACTGGAATTTTCTGTTCTACAGCTTCAACGATCTTTGCCGTCCCAATGTTACCAAATCCTCCGCATAATTCCAACACCTGAACTCCTTCAGTAACCAGTTGTTGTGCAAGAATAACAGCTTCCTGATAATTTTGGACTCCCCGAATGAGTAGAGTAACCTGTGGAGTTTGAATATCTGCCTGATGTAGTGAAGGGTCGGCTTGAGGTGCAAGGAAAATAAAGGCGGCTTTTAATGACAATTAAATCACATCCTCTCCATACTAATTTATTTTTGGATTCACAGAGTAGAACGGAAAAACAAGTGCATACCTGTGATGACTATAATAAACATGCAATTCATATGCCAAGAAGTTTCATCCAATCGTGAGACTCCCACTTCTTGTAAGTGGGAGTGGTACCCCGTACTCTGCTTCGGTGACGAAAGCCTCCTTTCCCAATAGGACCGCTTGGCGGCGAAGGAAGTAGACTCCATCCTACGGCGCGATAGTATTCGTTAGTGGATCTGCGCCTTCGGCATAAGTCTATCCTACGCCGATAGGTATGCTTTTCGGGTTTGCGGCTACGGCGATACTCTCCACTGGATACTATCGTACTGGAGACTTACGTCACCGAAGTCTCGATGTTCAACTTTTGTTGAACGAGTTCACTAGGCTTGGCATATGAATTGCATATTGATATTAAGAAAAGATATAAGGATGAAAATAAAGAAGAATACCCGAAGGCTAAAATTGGCTGAATTACTAACGTGCATTAATAAAAGGAGGCACTATTTATTGTTCGATTTTCGTCCACTGTTCGAAAACCGAACAGTGGACATGATCGACAAACTACTATATTAAAGGAGGACTCTAGTGGTGATAAATTGGCGACTACTTGACAATAATCCATTAATTTCAGCTGACCACATGGCTTTAGACGAGGTCCTGCTTGCTTCCCGAAGCGCAGGGAAATGCCCGAATACATTGCGCTTTCTCCAATTTTCTCCCCGTTGTGCTCTATTGGGTTTGCATCAAGCGGTAGAGTTAGAAATTGATGAAGAATATTGTCGGAGAGAAAGTATTGAAATCAACCGTCGTATCACAGGAGGGGGAGCGATTTTTTGGGGACCGTCCGAACTAGGATGGGAAATTTATGCGGGTAAGGATTGGCTGGCGGGAAGAAATCTCGATGAGGTTTATAAGCTGTTGTGTGAAGTTATGGTCAAAGCATTGGCCGATCTTGGAGTAAAGGCAATGTTCCGGCCCCGTAACGATATTCAAGTTGGTAATCGTAAGATTTGCGGTACAGGGGGGGCAGAATTAGACAAAGCCTTTGTCTTCCAATGCTCTTTACTTGTTGATTTTGACGTTAAGAGCATGGTCAAGGTACTGAAAATTCCAATGGAAAAAATAAGTGATAAAAATATTAGCGCGGTAGAGGACCGGGTAACGTGGCTTAAAAGAGAGCTCGGTCAGGTTCCGGATATGTCCAAGATTAAAGAAGTCATTTGTGCGGCATTCACATCTGTTATGGATATGCAATTTATTAGGGACGAACTTAATTCATGGGAAGAGGCATTATTTCGAGAGAAAAGAATGTATTTTCATTCGCCTGAATGGATTTATAAAGTTCATTTATCAACTGAGGCGGGAGAAATAAAGGAAGCTTGCCTTAAAACACCAGGCGGATTAATCCGGGTGGTTGTCAAGACGGAGTTAATGGCACGAGTTTTGAAAAGCGTATTAATTAGCGGGGATTTCTTTACACATAATCCGTCGGTTATCTTTGAGCTTGAGGCCCGTTTAAAAGATTGTCCCTTGGAAGGGGACAAAATTGAGGAGATAATCAGGTCCTTTTTCAAGGCTTACCCAGATCAAATTCCCGGTGTGAGCGCTCAGGATGTGGAGTCATGTGTGCGCAGTGCCTTAAGATGAACGCTGAGTTTGAAATTGACGAGCCTCCTATTTTGGCTAAATCTGATGTTGTAGTAATCGGAGCTGGCCCAGCGGGTAGCTCCGCTGCCGCTACAGCGGCTGCCGGTGGGGTTTCGGTTTTGATGTTGGACAAGAAAGAGCATATAGGTTTACCAGTTCAATGTGCAGAGTATGTACCGTTGAGTTTAGCTGCAGAAGTACCTGTTCCGGCTGCTTGTATAGCTCAAAGGGTGGAAGGTTTCATTACCTATATTCATCGAGAACAAGTGGCTCAAACACGGGCACCAGGTTACATACTTAACCGGGATGTCTTTGATCGTTATTTAGCTGAGAGAGCAGTTCAATCTGGGGTTAAGTTATTCACTAAAGCACAGGCAGTAGCAGTTAAGGATCAGGGCGTTTTAATTAATAAACAGGGAAGATTATCCATGGTTAAAGCGGGAATTGTTATAGGTTCGGAAGGACCTAAATCCGTGGTAGCCCAGGCGATACACTGCCCGCCTCAGGTTTTGGCCTATGCTAAGCAAATCACGGTCAAGTTGAGGAAAAGGTTGCAATGGGCTCAAATTTACTTTAGTCCATCCAGCCCCGGCGGATATGCCTGGCTCTTTCCTAAAAATAATCTGGCAAATGTCGGGGTTAGCATTGATTTGAGTTTAGGCGGAAATATAGCAACAGCTTTAGCGGAATTTCAGCAATATTTAATCAAAGAAGGGGTAATTAGTGAAGAAGTGATACGAACGACTGGAGGAGCGATTCCTATCGGAGGACCCCGATTAAGGATGCAACAGAAAAACCTAATGTTAGTTGGGGATGCGGCAGGACATACTCATCCTATCAGTGGAGAGGGGATTTTTCCGGCAATAGTGGCTGGAAAAATCGCGGGTTCTTTAGCAGTTGACAGTATTCGATCGGGTGACATTAACTTATTAGCACAGTATCCCTGGCAGTGTTTTACAAGATTTGGGGAATTTATAAAAAGGGGTTTTGAAAGGAAAGTAGAATATAATAGAAATTGGGAAAAGACGGATTTTTCCGTCTTGGTACGGAAAACTTGGTTCGCATTCCCAGAGTACTTTGAATGTTAGATCGGCAGTTTAACTGTCATACTAAAGGGCTCATCACGTTTCCACAGCGTTTTTTCCGCTAAGAGTATGGGCTAGAATTTCTGCATTTAAGGGGTTTAAGGCATGTGCTTCCGAACAGGCCTCATTTAATGTATTAAAATCCATCTTTTTTCCTTGGAGGCAGTATTCCAACCGTCGTAAAAGTAAGGGAGGGATTAAGCGATTGGAGTCACTCAAGGCTATTTTGGTAATTCGCTGACCAGCGAGGACTAAACGGCAGGTCAGGTCAGTAATATCAAGAGAGACCTGGTATTCTCTGATATAACAGTTTTCAGCTACTTTAATCTCCCGATAGAGGAGGCGACGCCCGGCTTCCATGAGCCATTCCTTGGATTGAAACATAGGGGAGAGTTTGCGGATTTCTTCAAGGACCCGGTTATCTGGTTGGGCTGAAGTAAGCGAGAAGGCTCTGGCGAAGTTGATTTTAAGCCTTTCGATTACTTCCTCTCGACTTACAGCTCTCCCCATTTCCGACTGCAATGTCGTGAGGTTTGCTTGCATTTGATATAAATACTCTTGGCGGAAATCCTCTGATGGGACACGGATAATAGAAGACATAACCTCAAAATTGAAATCCATTAGAATATTCCCAACTAAGACATTACACTCTCCAATTTGACCTGCGCCGTTGCCAGAAATCTTTTTGGAGTTAACAATTAAGTCACAAGGCGAGCGTAACTCCACCGCTAAGTTGAAATCCCGAAGAGTTTGCACTACAGGTTCAAGGAGCTTTCTGTAAAAAAGCTCCCGGTTGGTGGGAATGATTGGATTGTTTCGATGTAGGACAACTTGGAAAAAAACTTGCCGATGATCCAGAAATACTAATCCGCCTCCAACTTCGCGACGAAATAGGGGGAACCCGAGTTCTTTACAAGCTTTTAAATCGACTTCACTGGGTATATCTTGATGGAACCCTGCACAAACATAAGGGGTTGCCGGGGTACAGAGTATTAACGCCTCCCGGTTTAGGTGGGCTAAGGCGTGATATATAACCTGTGATTCAAACCAAGGAACGGTGCCAAGATTGTAAAATTCCATACTGAGAACTCCTAACTTCAAAGAGTTAAACCTTTATTTTTATTTGATGCAAATCCTGTGCCAAAAATGATCTCGTGTTAAACTTTAAAGCTTTGGAGGTGCTTATGATGTACACCCAATCCCTGAAATATGTAAAAGATCCGCTTCGGGCGTGGGAAAATTTTGTCAAGAGGGGTATCACTGATGTAGTGGTTACACGTCCAGAGATCCTGGAATCTTGGCAGCGCTGTCGGGCACTTGGCGTAGATCCTTATGATGGCATAGGTAAAGATAGATCGGATCACAACGAATTACAACAACTTTTCATTTCTAACTCTCAATTAGTAGAGGTAGCCAAACCCTTCATGCATACCGTCTACCAAAGTGTAAAGGGTTCGGGATTCATGGTCGTGATTACAGACAAGGAAGGGCGGATTTTGCACACTTGCGGAGATTCAGGGATTCTGGATAAAGCTGCAAGTACAATTCGATTTATAAAGGGTACTAACTGGTCGGAACAGGCTGTGGGGACCAACGCCATCGGGACAGCGTTGGCCATGAATAAAGCCATTCAAATTTCTGGGCCCGAACACTTTTGCCAATCGCATCATTACTGGACATGTTCTGGAGCCCCGATTCATAATTCTCTCGGGAAAATTATCGGATGCTTTGATATCTCCGGCCCCGCCGAATATGTGTATTTGCATACATATGGTATGGTTGTCACGGCAGTAGAAGCCATAGAAAATCAATTGCGGAAGGAAGAAATCCAGGAGGAAAAGAAACGAGCATATGAACTATTGAGTGCAGCAACGGAGAGTGTGACTGAAGGATTGCTGGCTGTTGATAATGAAGGGCGGATTATTCATATTAATCCGGTTGCCCAAAAAATATTTGGCCTGGGCGATAAAGTTGAGACAGGCCAACTTCTGAAATCGATCCTTGGCCCTAACGAGAAGTTCAGTGAAATGGCTAACCAGCTTCTCTGGAAAACGGATGTAGAAATTGTGCACGATCAAGGACGGGGCCGAATTCATTGTATATGTTCCGCCCGTCCATTTTATAAGAAGGATGGCATAATTGCCGGTGTGATGTTTACCTTGCGGGAAATAAATAAGGTTCGCAGTTTGGTAAACAAGATGGTAGGAGCTACTGCCCGATTTTATTGTAAGGATATTATCGGGGAATCTAAAGTGATGAAAAATGCCTTGAAATTAATTTCTGTCGCCGCGAATTCCCGTTCAAACGTTCTTTTGACAGGAGAAAGCGGTACTGGGAAGGAATTGTTTGCCCAAGCGATTCATAATCATAGCGGTCGCTCGGAGGGTCCTTTTGTCGCAGTTAACTGTGCAGCTTTGCCACGAGAACTCATCCAAAGTGAACTTTTTGGTTATAATGAGGGAGCCTTTACCGGGGCTAAGCGGAGAGGAAATCCTGGCAAGTTCGAACTTGCCAATGAGGGGACCATCTTTCTGGATGAAATCGGGGATATGCCCATGGAACTCCAGGTTAACCTTTTGCGGGTATTACAAGAACGAAAAGTGACCAGGGTTGGAGGAGACAAAGAAATTCCGGTTGATGTGCGCATCATAGCTGCTACCAACAAGAATTTGCTCAAGGATATTGATGAGGGACGCTTTCGCCAGGATTTATTCTACCGTTTGAATGTATTTAGCATTCATATCCCTCCTTTAAGAGAAAGGGAAGAAGATATCGAACTCCTGACCATGTATTTGATCAGAGTTTTTTCGGAGAGCCTGGGCAAACACATCAAAGGAGCAGAAACGGAATTTTTACAGGCAATCAGAAATTACTCTTGGCCTGGGAATGTAAGAGAATTACAAAACGCGGTGGAATATGCCATGAATGTGGCTGAGGGGGAATATCTCAGCGTTACGGATTTACCCCGCAACATACACCGGCAACCGGACTTTTTGAAAGAAGTGGGGAAAGTCATCTCATTAACAGAAATAGAGCGGATTACTGTTGAGTCAACATTAAACCGGTTTAATGGCAATATTACTAAAACGGCAAAAGCTTTAGGAATTGGACGCAATACGTTATATGACAAGTTGAGAAAATTGGGGGTTAGAGCATAGACTGGATTTGACACAATTGACGTGAAAGAAGTGCTCGGGAAGCGAACATACTGTTCAGTTCCCGAGCACTTCTTTTTAGAGATCGTATATAAAAAGCTGAACATTCCTTGCTTAAGATAGTACTGTCTAGAGGGTTTCTTTAAAGATAGATAACATTGAAACGTTGGCATAATAGTTGCAATATATTGAAAATTGGCTGGCCAAATTAATAATTAGGAGGTATTTCGAGAGTAAACATTAACCATGGGAGATTTTGTTTTGGAAGAATTGTAAATGGAGAATTGGAAAAAAAGGCAATTTAATTGGGAGGTGTAAGGGTATGGATGCTTCTACTAATGCAGCAGAGAAGGGTGGTGAGATTATTAGCACCAAGAAACAATTTGGTTTATCTGTTAACCCGATTACCTTTGCAATGGCACACCTAACAATAATTCTGGTGGTTAGTCTTGTGGTTTGGAATGTGTTTGCGGATCCAAAGCAAGGTATATGGAAACTGTACCCACAGCCCTTTGATGCTGTCATGTTCTGGTTCATTTTAGAGGTCGTATTCCTGGCATTTAATGGTGAGCTATGGCCCTTTCATCGGCTAAAGCAACCTTTATCAGGATTGCTTACATTTATCACCGGCGCAGTTTTAGCTTTTCTAACAGTGGGAATACTCGTTTTCGGCATCGGAAGTTTTGAACCGGCTTTTAATCCAAGCGGAGCAGGTTGGACGGCAACCGGCATGATTGTCCTAATGGGTTTTTATTTTTTCGGTATCTTAGCAACAAATATGGGGCATTGGCCATGGGTGGATTTAGGGCTAAAGCAGCCATGGGTCGGGATTATTGAGTTCTTTGAAGGCTTTTTCCTGGCGTTTTTGGGTTATCTGGTCTTAATTTATCCGAGCGTAGCCAGTTGGTCACAGAGCGGAAAAGTGATTCTTCCCTTGGTCACAGCGGTTGGTTGGTTCTATTCAGTTATTGTCTCTTGGCTTACGACAGCTAATGCCTTAGATAACTGGCCGTGGAGCCGATTGGGTTCAAGAGCCAAAACTGCTCTGGCATCACTCTTTGGCAATTTTGTCATCGGTACAGGAATTTATTTCTTGTTCTTGGCTATGCTTAAGAATTTTCTGATTCCCGTTGAGGCGCAAAAATCTCTTGGAGTAGCCATTACAATGTGGCCGGCTCAATTAGGGGTTTGTATCTTGTTCTGGGTCCTAACGTGGTCGACAGTGTTTGACAATCAACCTCTAAATACTGTCTCGAAAAAGGTTATTAGAGTAGTAATTACGTACGGCCTGGGGGTGATAACATTTTTGGTTTATACCCGGTGGTTTGCGATTTCGATACTGCATGAAGCTGAGATCAGCAAAGGGTTCGGTGGAGATCCATTAACGTGGATAGATTTAATGATTTTAGTCATGTTGATTTATGCCGTATATTTTGGTTCTTATGGCTTAATTAAAAAGAACAAATAAGGTTTGGAATAAAGGAGAGATGATTAATGAAAGCAGCAGTGTGGTATGGAAGAAAAGATGTTCGCGTTGTAGATGTACCAGAGCCACCATCACCGGGTGAAGGGTGGGTAAAGGTTAAGGTGGAGTGGTGCGGGATCTGTGGTTCCGACCTCCATGAATACTTGGCAGGTCCGATTTTCATTCCGGTCGCTGAACCAGATGCCCTCACGGGAAGTAAAGCACCAATTATTCTTGGACATGAATTTTCCGGAGAAGTGGTTGAAATTGGTCCAGGAGTTAAGAATGTTCAGGTGGGAGATCGGGTTGCACCAGATGCCTGCCAAGTGTGTTGGGAATGTTATCATTGTAAACGCATGAATTATAGTATGTGTGAAAAGTTAGCGTTTACTGGGTTGATGACCGATGGTGCCTTTGCAGAATATGTCAATGTCCCAGCCTATACTATGTATAAAATTCCAGATGATATGTCCTACGAAGTAGCAGCTGTCATCGAGCCGATAGCAGTTGGAATCCATGCTGTTCGACAGGCACCAGTTATTGAAGGAGACAAAGTTGTTGTCCTAGGGGCTGGAACAATTGGGCTCGCGACTTTACAGGCTGCCAAGGCAGCTGGAGCAAGTAGAGTCTATGTGATTGAAATGGCTAAGGCTAGAAAAGAATATGCTCTAAATATGGGGGCTACGGCAGTCTTCGATCCGAGAGAAGTGGACGTTGTGGCCAAGATTAAGGAACTTACCAATGGATTAGGAGCAGATATTACTTTCGAATGTGTCGGGAATGAGAAGACAGCACCACTGGCCATACAATTGGCACGAAAAAGCGGTAAAGTTATCATGGTGGGTATCTTTGAACGTGAAAGTTCGTTTAACTTTTTTGAGGTAACCGCTAATGAAAAACACATTATAGGATCCTTGGCCTATAATGGAGAGTTTGCTACAGCGATTGATTTGTTGAATGATGGGCGGCTTTCTGCAGAACCCATGATTACAGGAAAAATTAAACTCGAAGATATTATTGAAAGGGGATTTGAAGAGCTGGTAAACCGGAAAGAGGCAAATATTAAAATACTGGTTTCTCCGCGCTAAGTAATACAATTTGTCTGAAAAAACGCCTGGAATATCTAGGCGTTTCAATTTTAATAGTTATAGATTGTTGTTTGTTGTTCGAAGATCGAACAGGTGTTCAATTCGCGACCAACAGAAGGATACCGGCAAAATCAAATATACAACTTTGATATCTTTAAATGAATTGTAAACATTGTTCCTTCAAGGAATTTTCGTATTATTCATAGTATTTTCTATACAAGTTTAGGCTGGCACAGGGTTTGCTTATATATCATTCAAGACGGGCATTCCAAGGAAAGGGATTTGTATGAATCTACATCCGTTCGGTAGAAAAGATATCAAGGAAGGGGGGATGGAAGTAGAGGTGATGTTAGCGCCGGGATTAGGCGATGGCGTTGATAGCATCCAAGTTGTTAAGGTTTGTCTGACAGTCTATGTGGATTTGGACTGGAATCAAAGCTTATTCGGAAGAGGAGTGATTTAAAGTGGCGCTTAATAAAGAACAAATGCTTGACTTATATCGTCAAATGCGTACGATTCGTGAATTTGAAGAGACCGTGGCTAAATTTTTTTCACAAGGTCAAATTCCTGGTTTTGTTCACCTGTATATCGGTGAAGAGGCTGTGGCAACCGGAGTCTGTGCGAACTTAGAAAAACAGGATTATATCGCAAGTACTCATCGGGGGCATGGGCATGGAATTGCCCGCGGAGCATCGATTAACAAAATGATGGCTGAGATTTTTGGCAAGATCGACGGAGAATGTAAAGGAAAAGGCGGTTCCATGCATATTGCCGATGTGGAATTGGGATTTCTTGGCGCGAATGGGATTGTGGGTGCAGGTATGCCCTTAGCAACCGGGGCGGCTTTTGCCGCTAAATATATGAAGACCAATGGAGTCGCGATCTGCTTTTTCGGGGACGCAGCATCAAACCGGGGGACGTTCCATGAGTCGTTGAACATGGCGAGTATTCAGAAGTTGCCAGTGATTTTCGTCAACGAGAATAATATGTATGGTATTTCGATGAGCCAGGAAAGGCATCAGAACATTACAGACATTGCAGACCGTGCAGGGTCCTATGGAATGCCGAGTATGGTCGTTGATGGCAACGACGTTATGGCTGTCTATGAAGCAGCAGAAGAAGCTGTGAAGCGTGCTCGTGCCGGTGGAGGCCCCGTTTTGATTGAATGTAAAACTTATCGGCATCACGGCCATTTTGAAGGGGATCCCTGCGTATACCGATCCGATGAAGAAGTGAACGCCTGGAAAGCGAAGGATCCTTTGCCACGGTTCACGAACCGATTGCAAGAAATGAATATGGCTACAGAGGCGGAAATTAATCAAATCGATACTGAGGTTAAAAAAGTTATTGCTGATGCGGTTGAATTTGCTCAGAATAGTCCTGTGCCCACTCTGGATGAACTAACGAGCGATGTATACTGCGCCTAAGGAATTTGAAGGGGTGAGATTACTATGGCAGAAATGACCTATTCCCAAGCGATTAATGAGGCACTCGAGGAAGAAATGCATAGGGATGAGAAAGTATATATCTTAGGAGAAGATGTTGGGGCATTTGGTGGGTGTTTTGGAGTAACGACAGGGCTTCTTGAAAAATTTGGCGGCGAAAGAGTGTTGGATGCACCGATCTCGGAGACCGCTATTATGGGTTCAGCGGTAGGGGCTGCAGTCGCTGGCTTACGCCCAGTTCCAGAAATCATGTTTGCCGACTTTGTAGGGGTCTGTCTAGATGAGCTGATAAACCAAGCAGCAAAGATGCACTATATGTTTGGTGGAAAGGCTAAGGTACCGCTGACGTTAAGGATGGCCTGCGGGGCCGGATTGGGTGCAGCGGCTCAACACTCTCAAAGCCTAGAGGCAATGATGTGTCATGTTCCAGGGCTTAAAGTAGTTATGCCGGCGACGGCAGCAGATGCTAAAGGTTTGTTGAAATCGGCCATCCGTGATGATAATCCGGTCGTATTCTTAGAGCATAAAGCCCTCTATGGGGTAATCGGGGAAGTCCCCGATGGGGAGTATATGATCCCACTTGGAAAGGCAGATATCAAGCGGGAAGGAAAAGATGTCACGATCTTAGCTTATTCTATGATGCTTCATAAAGCGCTAGGGTCGGCGGAAACCTTAGCTCTAGATGGAATCGAAGCAGAAGTGATTGATCCACGTACCCTTGTACCGTTTGACAAGGAAACGTTGTATAAATCCATAGAAAAAACCGGGCGACTGGTTATTGTGCATGAAGCCGTCAAACAGGGAGGATTTGGGGGGGAAATCGCGGCAATGGTCGCGGAAGAATGCTTTGATTTTCTCGATGCTCCCATTAAAAGGGTTGCGGCACCCTTTACTCCTATTCCTTTTGCAGCTAACTTGGAAGCGGCATACATTCCAGATGAGGCAAAAATTATCGCAGCGGTGAAATCCTTTTTCTAAATAGTCCGTAGGGTTAAATCGTTCTCCGAGAAGGGCGGCCGATCGTTCGGTTGCCCTTAGCTCTTGGGTAGGAGGGGAAGAAATGATTGCAGGAATTATTGCAAATCCCGCTTCAGGAAAAGATATCCGACGTTTGGTGGCTCACGCTACTGTCTTCGATAATCAGGAAAAAGTGAATTTGATCCGGAGAATCTTGCTTGGGCTTCAAGCGGCAAGGGTTAAAAGGGTCTGGTTTATGCCCGACTATTTTGGTTTTTTCGAGCGGGCTTTAGATGTCTTCTGCGGTGAGAATCAATTAACCATGGAGACAAAGCTCTTACCCATGCAGTGGAAGGCGAATCAAGAGGATTCGCAGTTGGCAGCAGCCAAAATGGTAGAATTAGGCGCTAGCTGCTTGATCACTCTGGGTGGTGACGGAACGAACCGGGTTGTAGCTAAAGGAGTCGGGGAGGTTCCGATCATGCCTGTTTCCACAGGAACCAATAATGTTTTCTCTGTTATGGTGGAAGGAACAATAGCGGGATTGGCAGCTGGTTTAGTTGCCACAGGTGTGGTTGAACAAGAGTTTTCTCTGATTCGGACCAAAAAGCTAATTATCTATATCAACGGTAAAGCGGTGGATATAGCCTTAATAGATGCTGTTGTGCTAGCTGAGCAGTTCATCGGTTCGCGGGCCATTTGGGACATGGGTAAGATCCGGCAGATTGTGGCTACCTGCGGCGAGCCCTTTCATATTGGTATTGCGGCAATCGTCGGGGCGCTGCATCCCATTAATAAGCGGGAAGCCAAGGGGATCAACTTAATCATCGCAGAAAGTAGCGAGCAAACGCGAGATCCAACTCAAGGCTCCTCAATCCAGGTAAAAGCCGCAGTAGGACCTGGCCTGATTCGATCGGTTCCAGTTCGTTCATACGAATTAATGAGCCCCGGACAGAAAGTAGTAGTACGCCATGTCCCTTGTGTTATAGCGGTTGATGGAGAAAGGGAGATTTTGGTCGGCCCAAAAGATTGTGCCGAAGTAGAACTAGTGGCAACAGGACCGTATGTGGTCGATGTCAAAAGCACCTTAAAACGTGCTGCAGAAAAAGGTTTATTCATAAATAGTTAAATTAGCTTAAAGAGTAGAACTTATAAGTCAAAAATTAGGAGGTAAAGGAAAAATGGCACATATTATGTTAATGCCAAAATTGGGCTTAACTATGAAAAAAGGAAAAATAGTTAGCTGGCTAAAAAACGAAGGGGAGACGGTTGCCCTGGGAGAAGCACTCTTAGAAGTGATGACGGAAAAAGTAAACATTAAAGTTGATTCACCTTATAGTGGAGTACTTTATAAGATTATTGGTGCTCCAGGTTCGAGTTACCCGATCTCCGTTCCGCTAGCTGTTTTGGCGGAAGAAGGGGAAGATTCCGCCTCTTTAGAAGGCTCTCTGGCTGAAGCTCTAAGTGTTTTGCAAGCGGCATTAGCCGGCGGGAGCGGTGACGCGGAGAAGAAAAAAGAGACAAAACCTATTAAACCCTTTGTGGTTTTTGCCGGTGCTGGCAAGGCATCCCCTCGTGCTGCCAAACTCGCTGATAAGGAAGGCGTTGATCTTGGATTAATTATTGGCAGCGGGGCAAATGGCAAGGTTGTTGAAGAGGATGTCTTAAATTATATAGCTCAAGTTAAAGGAGATAGAACCTCTGAACTGCGTCCAATTGATGCCCTGAGCATGCGGGGTGTCATTGCGGAGCGGATGTCTAAGAGTCGGAGAGAGGCTACCCATGTCACACTCATGGAAGAAATAGATTTGACCGCTCTGAAAGATGTGCGTGAGCAATTAAATGAGTCGGGTGGTGGGAAACGAGTCAAATTCTCCTATACGGATTTCTTAGTTAAGTTTACCGGACAGGCGTTATCAGAATTTCCGCTTGTGAACTCTTGGAGTACCGAGCAGGAAATCGAATTACCAAAAGCGGTCAATGTTGGGGTGGCCGTTGCTTTAGAAGAAGGACTTGTCGTTCCCAATCTAAAAAATGTTCCAATGCTTACCCTGGAACAGATTTCGGCTAAAATTAAAGATCTAGCCACGCGAGCACGCAATTCTGAACTCAATCCGGAGGAGATCGAACAAGGGACCTTCACGATTACCAATCTGGGAGCATACGGAGTGGAAGGGTTTACACCCATTATTAATCGGCCAGAAACCGCAATTCTCGGGGTTGGGGCAATCAAACAGAAACCCATTATGGTCGAGGGACGTTTAGAAAACCGCCATTTGATGACGTTGAGCCTTTCCTTAGATCATCGAATCATCGATGGTTCACTTGCCGCAGAGTTTTTGGGTCGTCTTAAAGAAATGTTGGAAAATCCCTATCCCTGGTTCCAGTTACAACCCCA
Source organism: Peptococcaceae bacterium BRH_c23 (assembly GCA_000961805.1). The sequence continues at coordinate 36,426 of LADV01000094.1, forward strand.
AGTTATGGAAGACCTTGTCATTCAAACAGGTGGGAAAGAATCTCCACATGATCTATTGGAAGCGTTTTCTGGTGGGTTGGCCGAATTGAAAGAAGAAGCTCCGGAATTGGCGATTGGTTTCGAAAGCCTTATGGCGCCGGTCTTTTGCGAAGGTGAATTGGGGATCATGGAAAAAGAGTTAATGGCGGTGGCCATCGCCATTTATGGCAAATGTGAGTACTGTATTGCCGCTCATGTTTATAATGCTATGAATGCCGGAGCATCTGGTGATCAAGTGCTGGAGGCAGCTGGGGTCGCTGTTGCTTTTGGAGGCGGCCCGGCAATGGCATATACCGTAACAAAAGTTCGTGAATGCATCAAAGCTTTTGGCGGTTAAAGAAAGCGGGGATAACCGATGGTTGGGTCTTTTCACCCCACGTATCTTCTTGACCTCGGGAAAGCGGACTATAAACCGGTTTGGCAACTTCAGAAGAATTTACAAAATCTCAGGATTGAAGGTCAGGTTGCGGATAGCTTTATCTTGGTTGAACACCCTCCCACAATCACGTTGGGGAAAGATAGTCTCAGTGAACATATCTTGGTTGGTGAAGAATGGCTAGCTGCTCATGAATTCCAGGTTTTCCAGATTGAAAGGGGTGGAGATGTTACTTACCACGGTCCGGGCCAACTTGTAGGCTATCCGATCCTAGATCTCAATGCATACAATAAAGACGTCCATTTGTTGGTTTATAAATTAGAAGAAATGCTGATAAAAACGCTTTCTGCATTTGGAATCCAAGGGTCGCGACGTGTTGGGTTACCTGGAGTGTGGGTTGGGAAGAAGAAAATTGCCAGTATCGGATTAGGGGTAAATCATTGGGTGACAATTCACGGTTTTGCTCTTAATGTCAACCCGGATTTGTCTCAATTTAAGACCATCGTCCCTTGTGGTCTGCCTGGTGTGCAAATGACCTCGCTTGCCGAAGAACTGAAACGCTCGATTAGTATTTCCGAGGTCAAAAATAGGGTCATTGAAGAAATGTGTGCGCTTTTTCAATGGGAAATTCGTTCGCTATCCCGAAATGTGGAAATATTGTTGACTGCTGACGGCCTGGAAGCAAAGGCTTTTCGACCAAGTTGGTTAACGGTTCAGGCTCCTCCGGCGGGTGTGATGGAAGAAATGGAAGGGGTTTTGGCAAAAGGGCGCTTGCATACGGTCTGTGAGGGAGCATGTTGTCCTAATGCGGGTGAATGCTTTGCTTTAGGTACAGCCACGTTTATGATTCTTGGTGACGTATGCACCAGGGGATGCCGTTTCTGCGCCGTGAGCAAAGGAATCCCCTGTCCTCCCGATTCGGCAGAAGCGGAAGCGGTGGCGGAAACCGTAAAAACCCTTAACCTTAAACACGCAGTCATCACATCAGTGACTCGGGATGACTTACCAGACGGTGGAGCAGGGGAGTTTGTACGAGTTGTTAGAGCTTTGCAAAAAAAGACCCCAAAAACAAGTATTGAACTGTTGATCCCTGATTTTGCGGGATCAGAACAAGCGCTGGCAACGATTGTTGCCGTTAAGCCAGAGGTCATCGGTCACAATATCGAAACGGTACCCGATCTTTATCCTCACGTACAGCCAGGGGCAAATTATGAGCGCTCGTTGAAGGTCCTGGCAGATGTTAAAAGACTGGATCCTGCGATCAAAACTAAAAGTGGTTTGATGGTTGGCCTTGGAGAGAAAACACAGGAAGTTTGTCGTGTTATGGAGGACTTGCGCAAGGCAGGGTGTGATTACCTGACCATCGGCCAATACTTACAGCCCACGCCGAAGCACCTGCCAATAATGGGATACATTTCTCCGAATATGTTTGCTTGGTACAGGGAACAGGCCCTGGAGCGTGGCTTTGAAAAAGTGGAATGTGGCCCATTAGTCCGCAGTTCCTATCATGCGCAACCATAATGGAGGTGGAAAGTATGGCAATTATTGAAGGATATAATTTACCGGATGACCTCTACTATACGGAAGACCATGCCTGGGTGAAAGTGGAAGGAAATTTAGTCAGAGTAGGAATGAATGATTTTGCCCAGAAATTGGCGGGAGATATCTCGTTTGTTAAACTACCCAAAGTCGGAAAAGACGTAACAATAGGTAAACTTCTCAGCTCTATGCAGTCTGGAAAGTGGGCGGGACGTATCGAGGTACCTGTAACAGGTAAGATCGTGGAGGTCAATAAAGAGTTATTGTATGAACCGCAAAAGATGAACCAGGATTGTTATGGAAATGGTTGGATTGCGTTGATTGAGCCTAACAATTTCCAGGAGGACTTGGGCAAACTCATGGATGGTGCGAAAGCCGCGGAGTGGCTTAAGGGAGAAATTACCCGGAATGTTCCGGGTAAGGAGGGGTAGTCATGGAACAAGCTTTGCAAAAAATATGTGGGAAAAGGGTCACAACCGACCCTTTTGAATGTGCCCCATATGCTAAAGATGTAGCCTATATCCCCGGTATTCTTGTCCATTTACTGACAAATCCCGTACCGAAAGCCGTGGTTCAGCCCATCTCGGCAGAAGAAATCTCTAGTTTGATCAAGTGGGCAAAACAAGGCAAAATACCAGTTACCGTCCGGGGTGGAGGCTCTACCGCCTATTTCAATTCCGTTCCGATGCGAAGTGGTTTAGTGATTGATACGAATCGCCTCCAAGGGTTTTCCAAAATTGAGCTAAGCCAGGGGAGCAATAGAAAAATGGTCTGGGTCAAAGCAGGGATGACTTGGAAAGACCTGGATGACGGATTGCGACAGCAGGGGTGTGCGGTTTGCTCTAGCCCTAGCAGTGCCCCCTCCGCTACTATCGGAGGATGGGTTTCCATGGGGGGGTTAGGTATCGGCTCTGTCCCTTATGGTCCAGTTCACGATCAAGTTATGGCCATTCGGGGGGTGACGGCCGCTGGGGAAATAGTGGAACTCTCACGACCTGACAAAGGTCCTGTAAAGATACAGGGATCTAAGGAATTAGGCTTACAATTTAATGATATGATGGGCACTGAAGGAACCCGGGGAATTATTACGGAGATTAAGTTGTTGGTGCGTGACGTTCCAGAAAAAGAGGAACACCTGCTAGCAGTATTTAATAGCGAAACCGATACTGGCTCGATGATGTCCTGGCTAGGCGGAGAAAATTTTATTTCTCTGTACAATGTTCATTTTAGTAGTCCAGAATTGATCATGACGCTCCAGGAAGCTGGATACGCTCATGAGATTTCTCAGGGAAAGTACAGCCTGGAAATTGATCTTGAGGGCAAGCGTAACGAAGTGGATAAAGCGGTTGCTCGCATTAGAAACCATGTGCAAGTCCTAGGCGGGACTTTATTGCCTGATGAGGTAGGAGAAGAGGAATGGGCCGATCGGTTTAAATCCCTTCGGCTTAAACAAACACTTCCTTCCTTACAAGCGGCTGAAATTACACTCCCTGTCAGTAATTTTGCGGCCTTTTATGAGGGGCTAAGTAAATTGGGCCAAAAGAGTAAGACCCTGTGCGTTACTTATGCCCATCTCGTGTCTTCTGAAATGGCCTTAGTCATGGTTCTTTATCCCTCAGATGAACTTAACACGATCCGTTATATTGCCGATCTTAGTTTTATCAGCCAGATTTACAAGTTGGGACAAAGTTTTGGTGGTAAACCTTACGTCATTGGGCTTTGGAATACTCCCTATTTGGGAAAAGTATATGACCGTGGTGAGAGAGAACGTCGGCGTCAGCGCAAACAAGCGCTAGATCCCCAAGCGCTACTCAATCCCGGAAAGGGTTACAATCCCCCGTCCATTATTCTGAACAGCTATGTCTTTGGGTTTGGTATGATCATGATTGGTTTCTTTCGACCTTTGGTCCTTAAAATCCTCAAAGGAGGAAAAGGACGATGAAAACTATTGAAGAACTTCGGGAGCAAATAGCCAAAACCAGTTATATCTGTGGAAGCTGCGGCAGTTGTCGAAGTGTCTGTCCTGTTTACCGAGAAATTGGTTGGGAATCCTCGGCACCCCGCAGAAAACTTGCTTTGGCCAAAGAGGTATTTCTAAAGAAAAAAGAGCAACAAGTCACGGACCAATATGCCCAGCGTTTGCAGGAGTGTACGCTGTGTGGTAAATGTGCCGAAATATGTGCAGCTGGGATTAAAACACGTGAGATCTGGTTGAATCTGCGTGAAGAATTAAGGGCTCGGGGAATGGAGCATCCCAACTTAACCCAGATGGTTCTGCAAATTAAATCGACGCACAATATTAGTACGTTCTCTAATGAAGCCCGCCTTGACTGGGTGGAAGATTTAGATGAAGTTGAAGTAGAAGTCTCAAAAGCCGGAAGTGAGGTCGCCTACTTTGTAGGATGCGTGTCTTCCTTCTATCCGATGTCGGTTGGCATCTCCCAAAGCATTGTAAGCCTATTGGACCGAGCAAACGTTAATTATACCGTTCTGGGAAGTGAGGAATGGTGCTGTGGATTCCCCCTCATCGCTTCGGGAAACACTCAACAAGTCACTGAATTAGCAAAACACAATGTGAAAAAGGTACGCGCTCTTGGGGTCAAAACCTTAATAACGGGCTGTGCCTCCTGTTATCATACCTGGACACACGAATATCCGACGATCCTTAAGGGGAATCTTGGCTTTGAGGTACTTCATGCTACACAGTATCTGGCTGGATTAATCCGTAAAAGACAATTAGTGCCTGGCAATTTAGATGTAACCGTCACTTATCATGACCCCTGCGATTTGGGTCGTAACAGCGGGATCTATGACGAGCCCCGAGAACTTCTACAGGCCATGGAGGGGCTTAACTTTGTAGAAATGCCTCATCACCGGGAAATGGCCGACTGTTGCGGTGGTGGAGGGAATCTAGCTGCCGTAGATAAAGATTTAAGTCAAGCTATTGCTGTGAAACGAGTACGTGAGGCTGTGGCAACCGGGGCAACTATTTTAACCTCTGCGTGCCAGCAATGTGTACAGACTTTGCAAATGGCGGCAAGACAGGAAAAATTACCGCTTGAGGTCTTAGACGTAACTGAATTGCTGTGGCGATCCTTGGAAGAATAGTCTATTCACGTTCTTGAAATAGAAGAGGATCTTGGTTATTTGCACGAGAGCGATAACAATAAAGGAGGGTGAGGGTATGAAGGTCGGAGAGTGGCATTTCCCAGAAGAACTACTCTATGATGAACACCATCAGTGGCTCAAAAGAGAAGGAAACGATATAACCATAGGCTTAACCGATTACGGGCAATACATCAGGGGAGATATTTTGTTCTTGAGTTTGCCGGTATCCGGTACTCAGGTGAAGGCAGGAGAGGCCGTAGGTTCTCTGGAAACGGGAAAATGGGTCGGGCGTTTTTATGCTCCCCAGGCAGGGGAAATCTGTGCCGTGAACAAGGAGGTTCTGGGAAACACACGCTTGATTAATCAAGATCCCTATGGGCACGGTTGGCTCTTTAAAATAAAAACTCATTCCTCTGAAGGGCAAATGCTTATGACCGTAGAGCAACTCAAGGAATGGTTAGACCTGGAGTTAGAGAGGGAGAAGGCCTGTGATGTCTAACACTCACGCTTATCGTTCCCAGGGTGAACTTACCCAGGAGATCGAGGATATGGGTTTAGAAAGTCCGGATGTTATCCAAACGAGTCTTGCGGCCGCGATGACACTCGGTTTAAAGGGCGGTATTTTTTATCGCAATGCCCGGCTCACCTGCTTAAACTTGCTCCTGACTTATCAAGAGGGCTGTCAGGGACGCTGCGGTTATTGTGGTTTGGAACAAAAACGTTCAGAAAAAACCAAAGGGACAACGTTCATCCGAGTTGCTTGGCCCACCTACTCCTTTGATCTCATTCTCGAACGGGCGAAACAATATCAAAACTCTTTGAAACGAATTTGCCTATCCATGATTACCCATAAGAGAGCCTTTGAGGATTCGTTAAAGCTTGTATCCCGTTTACACAGTGAAGTCAATTTGCCGATTAGTATTCTTTGTGCCCCGACGCTGATCCACAAGACGGAAGACCTGCAAAAACTCAAAGAGGCTGGTGCCGATCAACTTGGGGTGTCGATTGACACAGCTACCGCAGAAATCTTCCAAAAATACCGAGGAAAAGGTGTACGGGGACCTCATCGCTGGGATCATTACTGGGAGATTTTAAGAAAGGGGGTTGATGTTTTTGGACAAGGCCAGGTCAGTGTTCATCTTATTGTCGGCCTGGGAGAAAGCGAACAAGAGATGGTCATGGCTTTTCAGCAAGTACACGATTTAGGCGCGGTGGGTCATCTGTTTTCGTTCTATCCCGAACCGGGGAGTGCTCTGGCTGAGAAAGCGGCACCCTCCATTGGTCAATACCGCCGTATGCAATTAGCCCGCTATGTAATTATGAATGATTTTGCGAGTGCCAAAACTATGTGCTTTAATAGTTCTAAACAAGTTTATGATTTTGGGATGGATGTCGAACCTTTTGTCGCTTCCGGCCAACCTTTTCGTACGTCCGGCTGTCCCGGGCATGATGGAGAAACTGCCTGTAATCGACCCTATGGCAATGAACGCCCCGGTATTACCCTGGCCAATTATCCTTTTGTTCCTAATATAGGAGATGTGGAGCAGATAAGGGGTGAACTTTACGCCGGGCTCATGGAGGGTGTTGAACAATTGTGAATTCACTAAAGTGCTCCGAACTTCGCCAAAAGAATGAAGAGAAGATGATCGGGAAGACAATTATTGAAGGTTGGACGGAATTTGATCAAAGTGCAAATTTACCTAATCTGCTAAAAGAAGCCTGGAACCTGCGCCGGAAAACCTTCCCTGATTTCATCCACTTTGCAGTTCCCGGCGGAAGGCACTATGACGGTAAGAACTTTAGCAATTCAGGACGATTCCTCAATGTAAGCATCACGGGAGCCTCCTGTGCTCTTCAATGTGACCATTGTCAGGGAAAAATGCTGAAGGGAATGATTCCAGCTCCAACACCGGAAAAACTACAGGAACTGGGAACCAACCTGCGGAAAAAAGGAGTTACAGGGCTTCTTATAACTGGAGGATGTAATCATAAGGGCCAGGTCCCCCTTAAGCCTTTTTTGTCGGCTTTAACTTATCTAAAATCCCTGAACTTCACGATTCATGTGCATACCGGCTTAGCAGATAAGGAAACAGCTGTTGGGTTGAAACAGGCTGGAGTTGATAAAGTTTTTCTGGATATGATCGCTGATGCCGCTACAATTCGTAAGGTTTATCATCTTGACCGTAAGCCTAGTGCCTTTAGAGATGCTTTAGAAATTCTGCTAGCTGAGGATTTAGATGTCGTCCCGCATGTGGTTCTCGGCTTAAACTACGGGAAAATCATGGGAGAAGAAAACCTTATTCAAACGTTGAGTGATTATCTCTTGGAAACGTTGGTGTTGGTTGCTTTACGAGCTGTGCCTGGTACTCTGATGGGCGGAGTTATTGGACCGGATCCGGCTGAGATCATCAGGATAACCGCTCAAACTCGTCTCTTGAATCCCTTGCTTAAAATTAGTTTTGGTTGTGCTCGACCCTATACTCAAAAGGCTTGGTTGGAGAGAGGGCTCATAGCGGCGGGAGTTAATACGTTGGCCTTTCCACTTGATGAAACCATAGACTTCGCTTTAACGAATGGTTTGAAACCTGTCATGAGTGAGATGTGTTGTGGTGGGCTGTAGGGGAAAAGCGGAAAGAACTAAAGGGGGAGTAATTATAATGCCGATTGAACTATTTGATCAGATAGCTGAAGATTATGACAATTGGTACGAAACAGACATAGGACGAGTAGCCGATCAAGTAGAGCGGGACCTGGCCGTTCAGTTCTTTCAACCATCAGGTCCCATGTTATTAGAAATTGGGTGTGGAACCGGACAATACACCACTAAGCTAGCGGAACAGGGGTATAATATTACGGCTGTTGATATATCTGAAAAAATGATGGCACGAGCGCGAGAAAAAATTGTGAACTTAGGATATCAGGTTAAGTGGCTCAATGCGGATATCACTCAAATTATAGATCAACTTGAGCAATATCATAGTATTCTTTCGATGAGTGCTTTCGAGTTTATTCCAAATCCGGAGGAAATTTTAGCTAGATTATTTGAGCATATAGAGCCCAAAGGATGTCTGGTGATTGGAGTGATTGCGGGAGAATCTCCCTGGAGCGAGTTCTATGGTAGGAAAGCTAATACGAAACCTGAATCCGTTTTTGCCCATGCACGGTTTTACACGGAATCCGAAATTCGTCAATGGAAGGTAGGCGGACGGCTTAAAATTGGCAAAGCACTTTATTTTCCGCCTGAGGTGTCTTCGGTAGAACGAGCTTTAACAATGGAAAAGCAAAAAAATACGAACCCTAGTTTTATGGTCGCCAAGTGGGTAAAAGAATGATCGTTGGATATCTGAAAAATGAGAGACGCAAATATTATTTTGTGGCTCTCTTTTATTTATTGATCATTGCCATAAGGAAAAGGAAGCATGAGAACCGTCCCCTTTGCTCCTACGTGACAGGAAAAGTTAGTTGTGGTACATTTAAGCAAGAACCGATGATTGAGGAGTGGTATTAATGAATCAAGAAGTGATTATGTATACGGTACCTCTTTGACCCCACTGTTTTCGCGCTAAGCGATTCCTTTCGGGTAAAGGGATTTTGTTTACAGAGAAAAATATTCTAGTTCCTAAGCACTTAAAAGAAATGAGAAAGGTGACCGATGCTATCGGAGTTCCCGTAACCATTGTGGGGGAACGGACTCTGACCCGCTTCTCGTCTGCTGAATACGAGGAGGTCTTCAAAAATTACTAAGCCAATGCAGGACTTTGGAAACCAACTTCCCAAATTGCAAGCGACCGGGATTTTATTAGCCGGTGGGAAAAGCTCACGAATGAAAAAAAACAAGGCCTTCCTGGAACTGGAAGGAAAGCCTTTAGTAGAGCGGAGTCTAACTGTCTTACAAACAGTGTTTACTGAAGTTTTAATTAGCAGCAACAAGCCTGAATTGTATGCAGGCTATGGAGTACCCGTCTTTCAAGACGAGATTCTTGAGCGAGGCCCTTTAGAAGGGCTCTATCAAGGTTTGAAATCGGCAACCAATGAGTGGGTTTTTTTTGTGGCTTGTGATATGCCCTTTTTGAGAGCGGAGATGATCCGTTTTCTGTTTACTCGGATTTCAAAGTATGACGCCGTTGTCCCAAAGCTACAATCCGGCCTTCACCCTCTGCATGCCTATTATCATCAACGTTGCCTTCCGTCTATCAAAAAAAATCTTGAGGCAGATCGCCTCAAGATCATAGATTTTTACTCGTCTTGTGCCGTACGGTATGTGGAAGAAACGGAACTTGAGGGGTTTTCTGATTTGAGCAGAGTCTTTTGTAACGTGAATACACCAGACGATTGGTCGGCGATTCTTAATTACTAATCCGATCATGACAAGTATAAATATTTAGGCGGCGATCCCTTGCAAACCCCACGACAGTGATGTTCAAAGCGTTCGCCTGAGAAAGGGCCATATCCGTCGGCGCACCACGAGCGATCAGGATGGGCACTTTCATTTTGGCAACCTTAAGCAGGATTTCCGAGGAGACTCGGCCACTGAAGAAAATGACATGGTTTTCAAGACTAATACGAGAGCGAAAGGCACTTCCACTGAGTTTATCAAAGACATTATGTCTACCGATATCGTAGCTTGTCAGGACAATCTCACCTTGATTCCCAACTCCGCCGCTATGGATACCACCCGTCTCTTGAAAGAGTGGAAGATAAGATTCCAAGTACTTTGCATATTCATACGCTTCTTGGAGTAAGATGCTATAGGTTGACGTGATCGGTTTAACCATAAGTGCATCATTGGCATAACAGAATGAAGCTCTACTTTTACCGCAACAAGCGGAAACAAATCGTTTACTCATGAGTTCTTTTTGCAAAAGACAAGGTTTTCCTTCCACCCAAACCAAGTGGTCAACCGGATCGTGGCGAATTTCATAGACATCCTCAGGAACCTGTATAAAGCCTTCATTGATCAGAAAGCCAAAAGTAAGTTCTTCAGTTTGAGAGGGGGAGCATAAAAGGGTAGCGATCTCCTCACGGTTATAATGGATGGTTAAAGGGACTTCTCGGACCACAGTGTCCTGCAACCACTCAAGCTTTGGCCCATGGGCTTTAAGAATGGAATGGGTAACCGTTTCGTTCGACATGATACCTCCTTGAAGCATTTCTTTCCTCTAGTGTACAATAATTTAAGGTAAACCTGAATCATTTTTTGAAAAATAAGAAAAAATAAACGTATAATAATTGATGTGAAAAAAAAGGAATTCAACTATTAATCACGAACTTATCTCTATAAGGTTAAATTGAATCGTCTCGCTCCGAAGCTGGATCCCCTAAAGCTTAGGCTATGGTGACCAGACTAGTGTCGAAAGACACTCGGGTATTATGGGAAACTGTAATATCTCCTGCTGGAAAGGAGTCTGTCGACAGGTGGATTAGATTCCCCGGTTGTTTACAGACCGCGGGTTTTTTTGTTTACCCAAATTTAGTCTTGAAAAGAGGAGTGGCAATGCAGGATCAATTTCTTAGGAAAATTGACTATCTTAGAATTTCTGTAACGGATCGATGCAATCTGCGCTGTAAATACTGTATGCCCGCAGATGGAGTTCAATGGATGCCTCATGAGTTGATTCTTTCTTTCGAAGAAATACTAAGGCTCATGAAGATAAGCACGCAATTAGGATTCCGTCGATTCCGTATCACAGGAGGAGAACCCTTAGTTCGCAAGGAGATCTTAGAATTTCTACGGGAAGCAGCTCAACTTCCAGGGGTTGAGGATCTTATGCTGACAACTAATGGTATGTTACTCCCAGAAATGGCCTTTGACCTAAAAGCGGCGGGTGTTCAACGCGTTAATATTAGTTTGGATACCATGGATCCGAAGCGCTTTTCTGAAAATACTCGAGGTGGAGATGTTTCGAAAGTGATTCAAGGCATTTTCCGATCACTCGAAGCAGGTCTGAATCCGGTGAAAATCAATGTCGTGGTTGTCAGAGATTTTAATACGGAAGAGTTGCCTAATTTCCTGACCTTAGCTAAGCAATACCCGTTGCATATCCGATTCATTGAACTCATGCCGATTGGAGTCAGTTCAGACCATCGGACGGAGTTCGTCCCCATATCGGAAATGAAAGAACGTTTAGGGATCCATCATGAGGTTCCTACCCAAGAGATACTTGGGGGCGGGCCGGCAGAGTATTTTCGACCGAAAGGATATAAAGGGAGTGTCGGATTTATCAGTGCTCTAAGCCGTCATTTTTGCGATTCGTGCAATCGGGTGCGTTTAACAGCGGATGGGAAACTACGTCCGTGTTTGCATAGTAAACATGAAGTTGATTTGCGTGAGCCTTTGCGAAAGAATAGTTCGGACTCGGATATTATGAAGCTGTTTGCGCAAGCAGTTTGGCATAAACCCGCAGAACATCATATGAATAACGAAGCGTGGCAAGATACGCGTGTCATGTCTCAGATCGGAGGGTAAGCAGTGGATTTAACACATTTTGATGAAGAAGGACGCGCCCGGATGGTGGATGTAAGTGACAAAGCAGAAACAGCGAGGGTTGCGGTTGCTCAGGGTAAAGTACTAATGAAGCCAGAGACACTGGAACGCATTCGTTCAGGCCTTATCGCCAAAGGAGATGTTTTGGCAGTCGCGCAAGTGGCGGGAATTATGGCAGCAAAACAAACCTCCCAATTGATTCCTATGTGCCATCCGTTAGCGATCACTGGGGCAAAACTTAATTTTAAATTAGTAGAACCGGGTGAAATTGATATCGAAGCTAGTGTCAAGGTCCATGGGAAGACTGGGGTAGAAATGGAGGCCCTCACAGCGGTTAGTGTTGCCGCCTTAACCATTTATGATATGTGTAAAGCCATTGATAAAACAATGACGATTGGAGATATTTATCTGGTTGAGAAGCTTGGGGGAAAGAGCGGACATTATCGAAGTTCGAGGTTCGAGGCTCGAGGTTCGAAGGTTGAAGAATGACCAAAAGGCTTAGCGCCGTGCCCCTGGCTTTAGCCATGGGTAGATTCAGTGGGGGGAGTAAGCTTTTCCAAATATTGAATGAGATGAAAGTGAGGCATATTAGATGGGGAAAATAGTCGCTGTTTGTACGAGCGAGAAAAAAGGAATGCGCAAGAAGAACGTAGGAGAAGGGATCTTAAAAGTCAATTTTGGTCTTGAAGGGGATGCGCATGGTGGAGATTGGCATCGGATGGTGAGCTTACTCTCCATGGAGAGCATCAAGAAGATGACGGACAAAGGGTTGGACGTTGGTCCAGGGGACTTTGCAGAAAATTTGACGACTGAAGGCTTGGAATTATTTACTCTTCCGATTGGAACTAAGCTTAAAATCGGAGAAACTAGTATTGGCGAGGTGACACAAATCGGTAAAGAATGTCACACGAAGTGTGCGATCTTCTATCAGGCTGGGGACTGTGTTATGCCGAAAGAAGGGATTTTTATCCGGTTGTTGGAAGGCGGAACGGTTCGCGTAGGAGACGATATTGAGGTGATGTCTTGATGATGCAAGTGGGGGTAATTACTGCAAGTGACAAAGGATCGCGAGGAGAAAGGGAGGATCTATCTGGTCCCACCCTCGCCAAGCTTGTTCAAGAGATCGGTGGACAGGTGGTGGAGTATGTGGTGCTCCCGGACGAGCAAGAGTTACTAGAGGAAACGATGCGTCTGTGGGCCGATGAACGTAGCTTGGACTTGATTTTGACGACGGGTGGAACTGGGTTTTCGATGCGGGATGTGACACCTGAGGCAACACTAGCTGTAGCAGATCGTATGGTTCCAGGCATTGCTGAAGTAATGCGGATGGAAAGCCTTAAAGTGACGCCTAAAGCAATGCTGAGCAGAGCGATTGCTGTCCTTAGAAAGCGAACCCTGATCATAAATATGCCGGGCAGTCCTAAAGCGGTGCGTGAATGCTTTGCAGCAATTGCCCCTGCGATTCCTCATGGAATTCAAATTCTCAAAGGGGAAGCTAGTGAATGTGCGGCAAATTTCAAACACAAGTAACTCTTAAATTTTAGTTTTAAATGCAAAAGAGATTGGCATAATCGCCAGTCTCTTTTGCATCTGAAGTTTCGCACCCATAAAACAGGTCAAAATCCAGCCCAAAAAGAGACGAAAAAACAATGAAAATCCGCATGAACACTCGGTTTTTGGTATAATAAAGATGCTAAACCAAATCAACCAAAAATGAGGTGTTATCATGCGGAAATCTGTCAAAGAAATTGAAAACGTGCTCCAAAACCATGGTTATTCGATTAACAATATTATATGTGAAGTTATGAAGACCTTCAAGCTTAAAACACTGTGCATCCAAGTTGGCTTTCAAAAACAGGCGGGCTACAGTACCACGGAAATCCTCACGCTTATGTTGATGTTCCCCCTGATGTTACTGAAAAAAGTATCTCTACAAAGGGGATTCTCTCGATGCCAATCAATTACAAAAGCTTCTTAAAAGCGAGGGGCAAGAAAAACGCTGTCGGAAGCGAAATACCCGTTACTTCGAAGCCGTTGTTAACTATGAAGGAATCGGGCTAGTCAAACTGTATTTTTGCCGTTTTCCCTATCAAGGGATTTCGATGCTCAAATCGCCCATATAACAACCTGTTATATTCTCTATACTTTTCTGGCTTATTTTCGCCGAGTGAATGCCTATGACTCCTTGGATGGGTTGTTTGCTGAGATCAAAGATGACCTTATTGAGAAGAATGTAGCGGAACGACTCTGGGAATTATTTGACGATTTGCTACAAGTAGTGATCACAAGCAT
>LADV01000093.1 GCA_000961805.1 Peptococcaceae bacterium BRH_c23
AAAACTGGCTCAGATATTCAGATTTCACCAAACGGTATTCCCATTTGTCCCATTGGCCTTGAAATGAAACCCAATGGCCACGATAATCTACAAAATCGAGATAAATGGCGATGTGCACTGTCCTGCGGTTCAAAGAATTCCTGTACTTCACCTTGTTCTAAAGCAAAGTATGGTCGTACCTACCACACCCACTCTAAGGATAACTTACGGCTTTTTACCAAGACTCCTCGCGACTCGGAAAAGTGGAAGGTCATTTACAAACGCCGGACATCCATTGAACGCTCCAATAAACGAGAGAAGATCGACTACAAGCTGGAATCTGGACGACATCGCTCCACGAAAATGTGGTACGTTCGCGTTTATGCCATTATGATCTGTCAGCACATGGATGCTTGGTTTTCTCATCAGAAAGAGAGCTTTAAGGATCTTAAAACATGGATTTTTCCCCAGACTGCTTAACGTTTTTTAGTTTTTAAAAAGGGCGATTGTGACGTTTATTTGCTATGCTCATTATTAAAAATCCCTTTTCCGTCTTAAGAATTACCCTCGTTTATTGCGAATTTCCAGCTCATTTTCCATATATCCGCTGTTCCCACCCCCTGAATTCCGAGAGGCTATTTAAATTAATATAATCCTTCTTTGAACAGTTTAACAATCAAAGTGACTTTATTCTAGCGGTATGAATTGGTAATTTTGCATTTAAACAATTAGCTATAATATTCACATAAAGCATGTGTATCGCCTTTGAGAATAGATTCTTTATTTTCTTGGCGCTATATGTTTTCTGGTAGTATCGATAAAATTTCGTTCACTGAACTTACGCTATAATCTGGATGATTCATTTTGAGCATTTCTATCGAATCATAGCCCCAGTCGACACAAATAATCTTAATACCTATTTTTTGGCAAGCTTTAATATCTCTTATCTCATCCCCGACATAGATCACTTCATGGGGATTTAATTTATGAGAGGTTAATAATTTCTTAATAGCCTTTTCTTTGCCCATGATATTAGTAGAATTCATGATGGTTCCGAAAATATCAAGTTGGTTTTGATGGAAATACTCCCGGATATTACTTTCCGAGTTAGAAGAAATGATAGCTAATTGATACCCCCGTCTCTTTAACTCGATCAATAATTCTCTTATACCTGTAAACATAGTGATTTTTGTCAATGAATCTTTATACCGCTTGGTAATCTCGGATACTAAAAGCGGAACTTTTAAAAGTGGAATTTTAAGTGTCTTAAATCGTTCAAGAAGAGAGAGATTCAATAAAGTTTCAATGTTTTCAATTTTCCTCAGGTTATATTTTTGAGCAACTTGATTATAAATCATGATTGATACTTCCCTTGAGTCAACTAGGGTACCATCAAAATCAAAAATAATTAATTTGATCATAAATGATGCTCCTTTATTATTGTTGGCGTTGTGAGATTCTGCAATTTTATAATTTCTGCCAACTGTTTCATTGTACCTCAAGTGCTAGTAAAAGATTGTCGTATTTTAACATTTCATAATTATAAATTAAGAACAATGTTCTCCCATTTTCCCACCTTATAAGCACAAAAAAACCCTCCGACGGATTCCGAAGAGCTGCATTTTCCTTGTATAGAATTTATATAAACATATTGATCGAGCGAATTTTATTGCGGTATTTATAAATAGAAATGGGGATAGCCATCAATATCCCCATTTATCTGTGATCCGTCTTAACTTCTAAGCTTTAAATTACTATAGTTTGCTACCACCTTTAAGGTGTTCCTCTGCGAACTGAATCATCCGTTTGGTCATTTGCCCACCTACAGAGCCATTTTCACGACTGGTACGGTCTCCGCCGAGTTGAAGACCCATTTCGTTAGCTACCTCATACTTAAATCGATCCAATTGTTGGGCGGCACCTTGAGCTGCTGGGGTATTGCTGTTTCTTTCTCCTGCCATGATTTGTTCCTCCTTTATTGTTCTGTATTTTTTATGTTAGATGACTGAATCTAGCTTATCCAAAATGCGATACTTAACACTGGTAATTAAATCTAGCGGTTAAAGTTCTATCACAAATTGTTATCGAGCCAGGGGTATGATTTCTGAATAAATTAGCGGCGATTAAAACAATTTAAACTCACCCCAGTCGGCTTGCTTTTTTGAACCATTTCAAAATTTGACGCTACTTCGGACCCGTAATAGTTAAAGGAAAGCTTAACGCATTGCACGACAACTTAAAGACCCCCATTTTATTGGGGGTCTTCGCCTACTTAGCTTCACATCACTGTTTCTAATCCTTATTCGACCGCCCTTGCCATCGATCTAATTGCGAAGTGATAAGCAAAAACAATCCTATTAACAAGCACCCTCCGTAAGCTGACCAAAGTTGTGCCAAAGGAATCGCTCCACATCATCTGTATTAAAGGAAGGTGAACTCAGTATCATAAATCATGCAATCAAGAAGAGTTGAACTGTCACTTTCCAGTATCTTAAATAATACCTCAATTAGATTGAATGAAAGAGAATACTTCAGCCGCTTCATCTAGTAATACGCAGGCGTTGGGATCTTTGAGTGGGGTTTTGATATGATTTTTTATACATTTGTCAATTTAATGAAAGACAGTAGTTTCTTGTTCATTATCTTTATTATTAATGGCCGAAGAGAGTCAAGAGCACCTCTGCGGCAACAGAAGTCCCAATAACTCCAGCAACATTAGGTCCCATAGCATGCATCAGGAGGAAGTTGGAAGGATTTTCTCGTTGACCAACCCAACCATCTCGCTTGGAGAACTAGAAGGTATTGTTGTATTCTTTCAATTTTCTCCAGAGCGTCGTTCGGCTAATTCCTAGTTTTTTTGCGGCCTCATTTTTCTTACCTTGCACGCTATTTAAAACACGATTAAGTTCTTCTTGTTCACCAGAACAAAGTTCTGCAGGAGTAAGTCGTTCGAATAATGATAAGAGTAAATCCTCATACCCTGCTTCTTTATAGAGCGCCGCGAATCGTTCGATAATATTTCTTAGCTCTCGGATATTACCAGGCCAATTATAATCTCTAAATACCGAGTGTTGGGAAATCTCCTCAATTTCTTTGCCTGTTAGATCATGACACATTTCCGAAAGGAACTTTTTAACGAGTAAAGGAATATCTGTCTTGCGAACTCGAAGAGGTGGAAGATGAAGCTCTAAGACGTTCAGCCTGTAATACAAATCCTTTCGAAAGTTACCGTTAACAGTCATTTCCCATAGATCTTGGTTTGTGGCGGATATCACCTGGATGTTTACTGAACGAATATGGTCCCCTCCAATACGCAGAACCTCATGTTCTTCTAAGACGCGTAACAGACGGGATTGTAGGGACATGGACAGTTCACCGATTTCGTCTAAAAATACGGTTCCCTCATGGGCCAGTTCAAATAATCCAGGTTTTCCACCCTTTTTAGCTCCAGTGAAAGCACCTTCTTCGTACCCAAAGAGCTCACTTTCCAGCAAGTTATCAGGGATGGCCGCACAGTTTATAGCGACAAAAGGATGGCGAAAACGCAGACCGGCATTATGAATACCTTGGGCGAAAAGTTCCTTCCCAGTCCCGGACTCTCCCGTGATTAAAACTGAAGAAGGGTTTTTAGCATAGAGAAAAGCTTCTCGTTTAGCCTTTTGAATCTGGTCACTGGTGCCGATAATATCTTTGATAAATGTTTTGGCCACAAAACCTTTTTTATATAAACTTTTACGAATGTTTTCCTCTGCTTCTTGTATGATTCCAATATTTTGGAAAGTTGCCACAGCTCCCATTACTTTAGCATTGACCAAAATAGGTATACGGTTGATAACAATTTGACTATTCCCGATAGACTCAATCTGGTTGAGCTCGGGTATGCGACTCTGAATAACTTTAGTAAGCTTGGCAGTGGGGAAAATCTTAGTAATAGATTGACCTAGGACTTTATGTTGAGTGGTACCAATGATTTTTTCGGCACTTGAGTTAATGACCGTAATTAGTCCGTTCCTGTCAACGGCTATGATACCTTCATAAGAGAAGGCTAAAATTGCCCGTAGTTCCTCCGCTTTTCTAGCCTCAAGTTTCTTAGAAAAAGCTATTTGGACAGCTGTATCCAAGGCCCGAGTCACGCCGTCTGACGAGTAAATAAAGATTCCCTTGATTTCTCGCTGGCCGATGACTTCCTGAAGAAAGCTTCCCCCAATGACTACTTTCACACCTTCCTTTTGCAGTTGGTTTAAAGTCTCTTCAATATCACTAAGATGTTGATATGTAAATTGTTTAATCGTAATATTCAGCAAGTCAGATAGGTTTTCTAGGTGGGGAATTTTGCTTTCATACGTAATAAGTCCGACGGTATCTGAGTATTGCTTGGCTTCCTTCAGGGCAGCTAGAATGTCGAAACCAGTTACTTTAATCTCAACTAAGGGGTTGGATATGTTGCTGGAGAGAAGTTTGGCGGTTCCTCCTGCAGAAAGGTAAACATCAACTTCCCCATTTTCCTCCATACTCTTTGCCTTTTCAAGGACATCTTTTAACATGCAGTCAATCACTAATATACGGACCGGATGAGGAGCTTCATATTGAAGTCGATTGATTAACGAAGTCAAAGCGTGATAGCTAAATACTGCAATAGTAGGCTCATTGTTAGATCCTTCTTGCATAACAAAGCTCCCCCCTTAGATGGCATCACAAATACATTAGCTTTGATTACTGAGTAGGGAATAAAGGAACTAAGTTAATAATTCTGCAATTATATCAAACGAATCCCTGACGAATTTGGGACAATGTGTGCTGAAAAGTTGCTTTTCTTTAACAATTACCAGATCTTCCGGAATACTAAGATCATAACCTAGCAACTCTGTACACTTTACAGAGCTATTAATAGCCTTAAATCTGCTGGTAAACTCTTGAATGAGTGCATAGGTTCTATCTCTTGCTGCATTATCATCTACTTCGACTTTTCCATGTTTTAAACCAATCAGCATAAAGGCCCCGGTTACCGCACCGCAAGTTTCACTGATATATCCCATACCACCTCCGAACCCTCCAGCAATTCTTTTTGCCATGTCAGATTCTAATCCTAAGTCTTCACAGTAGGTAGAAAATACAGCTTGAGCACAGCTAAATCCGGATAAAAAGCACTGGTTCGCAGCATCCGATTTATTCATTATCTTGCCCCTTTCAAATTTTGAGTTACAACAATTTCCAAAGTGCTTGAACCTTCTGGCACAGTATTTTCTCTGGAGAATACTGTGTTAAGTCGTTCGTACAATCAAAATGTTTATTCATAATCCTCTTCCTTCTCTAATCCTGCAGTTCTAATTTTCTTTAAGAAGTTGACTAAACCCTTTGCACTAAGAAAAATCCATAATCCCACGATAAGTTGGGTTATTTCTCCTCCTGCTCCAAGTAAGATTTCTGCACCTGAAATGGTTATTCCTCGACCACGCATGGTATAAAAATTTGCGACTAATGAAACTAACCTCGGCAATGAATTACCTAGAAAAAATAGACCAAGCACTGAAAATGCGATTCTTTGAATATCGCTAGCACTGATCCCTGTCCCCTCGTTAAAATGAGTTTCTCCCTTTACAATAATTACAGATAACTTATTCGATAGAAGCCATAGTAACATTCCAAAGAAAATATACATTAATGGATAACTGATATTCAATAAATTCTCTTTAGCCATTTGATTAGAGGTTGCCAAAGAAAAAGAAAGTACACTTGTCGATACGTTAATCCCTTGAATAATCATGTAAATACCAAGAAGCTTGCAACCCAGACTTGCAACCTCACGGTTACTCATTTTTCTTTCCCCCTTTATCCAATCGTGAGACTCCCAATTCTTCGAGTGGGAGTGGTACCTTATCTTATTTCTATTCTACAATTCAGGGCAATTACCTTTTTTCGCTACAATGGATAGACAATTTACTTATTTAAGTTTTAGACTTCTGTCTCTTCCAGTAGATAGTAATTCCGATAATACAGATAACTAATCCCGAGACAAGAATCAGAATGCTGCCAATAATAATATTATGCAAAAAGTGCTCGCCACTCCGTTAAGACTGGCGAGCACTTTCTTTACTTTAATCTAAATTATGAAGTGTTTAAAAACCTTTACTTCGCCGTGACCGTAACTATTTCTTTTTCAACCTCTTTTAACGTTTGCATGACGATTTTTAGCTTCTTCCGAATTCCTTTAAGACTTTCTATGAGGCTATAAACGACAGGTATAACTACGAGCGTTAGAACCGTTGAGGACAATAATCCCCCAATTACGGCTATAGCCATCGGGGCTTGAATCTCAGTTCCTTCTCCGAGTCCCACGGCTAAAGGCATGAGACCAAGAATCGTGGTCAACGCTGTCATGAGAATCGGACGGAGTCTTGTCGTTCCTGCTTGAATAAGAGCTGCACGAACAGGCAAGTTTTGTTTGATAAGTTTATTGACATAGTCAATAAACACAATCGCATTATTGACGACAATCCCCACAAGAATAATTATTCCCATAAAGGCTGTGATGCTAAAGGATTTCCCTGTTAAGATTAGCCCTCCGGTTACCCCTATCATCGCTAGCGGTAAGGTAACCAAGATAATCAAAGGATGAATTAGCGACCCGAACTGGCTTGCCATAATCATATAGACAAACACAACTGAAAGGATCAACGCCAGCGTTAAACTGCTAAACGCATCCTCCATCATTTCGGTCCCGCCTACTAATTTTACAGAATACATATTTTCGTTGATCTTTAAGTCTTGAACCATGGTATCTAATTCAGTTTGAATTTTACTACTGATGGTCCCCATATCTGCATTTTCAAAATTAGCATAAACGGTTACGGCGTCCTGTTGATTATCCCTGGCGATTGTCGCAGGGCTTTGGGCTTCAACCACCGTTCCAAGCTCTTTAAGAGCGACCTTTGTTCCTAAAGGACTGGTCATTTCCAGGTTTTCGATCGCTTTCTTCGAGTTATTAATTCCCTGTATTTTTAGGCGAACGTCCTTTTCAACTCCGCTAGTACTCAATTTTGTTGCAACTTGGCCTTGAATAGACTGATTAACAAACATCGCAACTTGATGCGTGGTTAAACCATTTTTCATGGCCTTTTCCTTATCAACGATAAACTGATATTCCTCTTTGCCAGCTTCCATACTATCTGAGACCGTTGTAACCTCTTTAATGTTTTTCAGTCGGGTACTTAATTCCTGAACATATTCCTTTACTTTAGTCACATTAGGTCCTACCACCAAGATTTCTGCGGCAGAGGCTTGTCCACTCATTGCTTCCATAGAGTTACTTAGATTAAATCCTAAGTGAATTTCTTTTGAGATAGTACTATTCAGTTTATCCTTTAAGTCATTCATGACCTTATCTGTCGTTCTAGTCCTTGAGTCGCTATCGATAAGGGTGATTATTAAAGGAAGCCGTTTCTGTTCCTCCAGCATTCATGAGGGGGTTAGCGTTGCCTACCACAGCAGTCACAACATCTACTTCTTCTACATTCATAGCAACCTTTTCAATGTCCTCAACGACCTTCAGGGTACTTGTAAGGTTTGATCCTTGTGGAAGGCTAACACTAATCGTAAATATGCCTTCGTCCTGCGCCGGAATGAATTCAGTCCCAATTCTCGGGATTAAGGAGACCGATCCGGCAAAGATAGCAACTGCCAGAACTACGGTAACCAAACGATGGTCTAGTCCCCAAGTGAGTATATTTTTGTAAAGTTGATTTTCTTTAGTTCTTTTCAATTTTTGTTCCTTAATGAGCATTCCTGCTAAAGAAGGAATCACGGTTAAAGCGACAACCAGAGAGGCAAGCAAGGAAAATGTGACCGTTAAAGCTAACTCTTTAAACAAATCCCCGACTAATCCCCCGATAAAGACAACGGGAAGGAACACTGCAATCGTCGTTAGGGTCGATGAAGTTATCGCCCCTGCAACCTCAACTGTGCCATCAATTGCTGCAGCAATTCGGGTTTTATTTAAAGAGATATGACGGTAAATATTTTCGATGACGACAATGGCGTTATCAACGAGCATTCCTACTCCTAAAGCCAATCCTCCCAGTGACATGATATTAAGGGTAAGCCCAGAAAAATACATCATCACAAAGGTGGCAATCACGGAAATGGGAATTCCGATGGCTACGATAATTGTTGAACCGACTGACCGTAAAAAGACTAAAATTACTGCGATGGCAAATAATCCGCCAAAGAGTAAGGAAGAGGACACGTTTCCTACAGACTTTCTAATAATTTCTCCTTGGTCAGAGGAGACCGTAAATTCCATAGTTTTATAATCTTGTTTGAAGCTGTCGATGACTACTCCAACTTCTTTAGTAACCTCAACAGTATTGGCCGTTCCCTCTTTCTGGATACTGACCATCAAACTTTCTTTACCATTGGTGTGAGCAATCGAGTTCATATCTTTCTTAACCATCTCGACCTTAGCGACATCTGCTAACGTAACGATTTTCACGGCGGTCCTATCGGGAATCATGCTAAGCGGTAACTGCCGCAGGATATCGATGGAATCCACTTTACCGATCACTCGTAGATTTAACTCTTTATTATCCTGAGTAAGAACTCCACCAGGATAGGTCAAGTTATTTGCCTGAATCAGTTGCGTTATTTTTTCTTGAGTTAAATTATTTTGGTTCAATTTATCTTGGTTTAAGTGGACTAAAACCTCTTCGTTAAAGCCACCTGCAACAGATACACTGGCAACCCCTTCAATATTTTGAAGCTGGGGTACTAATTCATTATTAACAAGCGCCTGAATTTCCTCAATACTTTGACCGTTAGCAATCGCAAACTGCATAACCGGAAGCATGGTCGGATCAAACTTAACGATCATTGGTGATTCAATACCATCGGTTAGGTTCAGTTGATTAAGCTTTGAGGTAATGTCCTCTCTCGCTTCGGATACATCCATCCCCCAGTCAAATTGCGCGATGACTAATGAGGTATTTGCGCTACTTCTGGACTGGAGAGATTCTAAACCCTGTGCGGTACTTACCATTTCTTCCACAGGTTTTGTAACCATTTCTTTCACTTCTTGAGGGCCCGCTCCAGGGTAATTCGTGATCACCGCTAACACAGGAGGATTAATATTCGGCATTAAATCCAATTTAAGATTTGAAAGGGAAACGACCCCAAGAATAATGACCAAAAGCATCATCATGATGGTCGTGATCGGATTGCGTATTGAAAATTTTGGTAAACTCATAGGTCTATTCCTCCTTCGCAATGAGTACAATCCTGGCTAATTTTTCAGTAATGGCGACTAATAGTTTCATTTCTTCTTGTTCGAGCTTGGAGAAATAATGTTTAAACATTTGTTTTCGTTTAGCCTCTGATAGATTAAAGACCTGGCGTCCCTGAGTGGATAAGCTAATATTGACCGTTCGGCGATCCTTTTCATCCCGTTCTCTAATAATTAAATCATTTTTAGATAACCGATCCATCATGGCCGTGATAGCCGCAGGGTTAACCTTATGCTCACTAGCAAGCTCTGATACCGTACAACTTCCTCGTTGGGAAAGTATTCTTAAAACAAAGAATTGATCAATGGTTAAGCTCTTTTCTAGGTGACCAGATAACTCGGGGGCTAATTTACTCATGGCTAGATAACATGCTTCTTCCAACCGACCAATGTAATGATCGATAACATTCTCTTCATCTGTTTCTTCTATTTGTTGTGAATGTGTTACTCCCGCCATTTAACCACCTCATTAGTAATTACTATTTAGAGATCTTTAATGTATTTAAATATACACTACTTGAAATAGTTTTTCATTGGTAAGTAATTCATTGTCTAGTAAATTTGTCCGATAGCTATTTCGTAAACAATCCCTAGCGGACAGATCGAACGGACAGTTTGACGCTTGATCTTACTTCGTGACGATCATGTCTTGCACATATCAAATACATTTAAAGTATATTGCTATTTCCTAGATGTTTATATATAATATCTAGGAAATAGCAAACTAAATAAGGATGTGTTTACTTATTGGATATTTCAGAACTATTCTGGACCGCATCATTTGAAGACCTCAAATGTGGATACGTTCAAGAGAAGGACCATTATGTATGTCTGCTTTGTGGGGAAAAAATCGAGCAAGGGATTGTCTATCCTGAGGATGGGGTTCTCTATGAAGCGAGCAGATATATGCGCCTCCATATTGAGAAAGTCCACCTTTCCGTGTTTGACTACTTAGCTCAGCTGGATAAAAAGGTTACGGGACTTACAGAGCATCAAACCAGCCTTATCCGACTTTTTTACCAGGGAAAAACTGATAAAGAAGTGCAAAAAGCAATGGACATTGGCAGTCCCTCGACGATTCGCAATCATCGTTTTGCTTTAAAAGAGAGAGAACGTCAGTCGAAGGTTTATTTAGTTATGATGGAGCTCCTCAAAGATAAGAACAAACACGAACCAATCTTATTGGTGCCTCCTGAAACAGCAAAAATGGTCGATGATCGTTATAAGATCACCCAACAAGTTAGCGATAAATTAATAAAGACCCTCTTTCCAGAAGGCCCGGAAGGCCCCTTAAAGACCTTCTCTATCAAAGAAAAAAATAAATTAGTTGTCTTGCAAGAAATTGTAAAGCGCTTTCAAAATGGGCGGATCTATACCGAAAAAGAAATTAGTCAGATTTTGAAAACAATTTATCATGATTTCGCGACCCTCAGAAGGTATTTAATCGAATATGGCTTTCTTGATCGAACACCTGATGGAAGTCAATACTGGCTAAGAAATGGTTCCCAGAACAAGGAGGAAACAACGATGGATCGCAAACAAGAATTAAAGCAACAGTACAAAGAGACGAAAATTGAGGCCGGAGTCTACCAAATCAAGAACACTATAAACGATAAGATATTTATCGAAAGCACCCCAAACCTAAAGACCATCAACGGAAAGCGATTTACGCTAGATATGGGAACGTATCAGAACAAACTTCTCCAAAATGAGTGGACGGAATTTGGATCAGAGGCCTTTGTTTTTGAGGTGTTAGAAATCTTAGAAATACCTGAGGAAGGCTATTTTGATACCAAAGATGCCTTGAAAAAACTTAAAGCACAGTGGTTGAATGAACTTCAACCTTACGGAGAACGTGGCTATAATAACCCTTATCCGGCCAAATAGATGCTTTAGTCATCATTCACAATTGTTTTATCAAATATCTTCACGAGCTCTTCACTATAAGACTCTAAGTCGACTTTAGCGGTGATGTTAGGGTTAGCCAATAACATATACTCCCCGATAGCTCCAGTGATAGCGCTGGCCATGACATCAACGTTGAACTGTCGAAATTCACCTTTGTTTTGACCATCGTGTAGTATCTGTTTCAGTTCTAGCATTACCGGTTCCTCTTCGTCATCACTCAACTTATAGTAAGGAATGTTTTCGGGGGTCCGAGCATTAAATACAATCTCTAAAAGGGCGGCATTGTGCTTAGCATGAGTACCTTGGTAGGCGAGGCTGGCTGAAATGTAGGCATGAAGCTTCTCGCGGACGGTATTCTCGGCTTTTGTTCTTGCTAATACATACGATGTGGAGCTTGCTAAGAGTGCCATAAGCGTATGATCCATTAAATCATTCTTGTCTTTAAAATGATAAGAAATTAAAGCGGTACTGATACCAGCTCTTTTTGCAATCTGGGCAAGACTTGCATTTACGTAGCCAATTTCATCCAGTGTGGTAATTGCTGCATCGACGATCTGGGTACGCCTTGCCTCAGCGATGAAGGATTGCTTTTCTTCTGCCTTGTTATTACTCATTATTTCTTCTCCTTAGGTGTTTTTTTGGATTTATCAAGGCTGCTCAGCAGTGCTAAAAATCCAATGACTAGCAAAACCACGATGTTGGCAATATTAAAGGGACTAAGACTAATCTGGTCAAAAAACGTACCATCTGCTAGATGTCCTGCATTATCGCCGATCCAACGGACCGCATACCTAATGAAAATATTACCATTAAGATTGGTTGTAGCCAATTATACCAATGAAAGCTTGGTTGGATATAGATATCTTTGTAGAAAAACCAAGTTACCCATAGTACAATACCACCGGAGATTACACAGACAAGCGACAATAGACTTATTACCCAACTTGGAGCATCCTGGCATAACTGTTCCAATTTATTCTGTTTATTTATGGCAATTCCTCCAATCCTTTTTTCGGATATGCATTACATGTTTTTCGTGCAGCGATAATCAGCAACATAATTGCACCGGAGGCAAAGATTACATTGCCGATTAGGTGAATGCTCTCAGTTCGCCCGAGTAGTCTTGTCAGGATGAAGCCGCCCCAGGCATAGGTCAGTAGCGCACCGCCGGCCAGTGCCAGCCGATGGGTTGCACCCCAACCCTGACGCCGTGACCATTGTCTGACCAAGGCAGTCATCAGTGTGAGCAGCAAGAGTTTAAAAGCAACGCCCATCCAGCTTTCGTTGGCACCGAAGAAGAGGCCAGAGATAACAAATGACAGCGTGCCGACAAGCCACGGTTTAGGTGTCTGCCGGTCGATCTCCAGGCGAGGTTGCTTCCCGACTGCGAACGCGATGCCGATCAGTGCCACCGCCACAACAGCCGCACCTATCAGTTGCGGCGTCGAGGCCAGAAATTGTTCCTCTTTCCGTATGTCAAGGAACATCAAGACGGAACCGAGGAGATACAGGACGCCAGTGACTAGTAAGCCAACCATCCCCAACCACGGGGTCGTTCTCCGAGCTGGTACGAGTGTTTCGACAATGGCGATTGGCACACCAATGCTCCAAACTGAGTGCCCTACAATGAAAGCCAGAGCATTATAAGCACTAAGGCCTAGTGCCGAGATGGGTGCAGCACTCTGGAATTCAAGACCTTCGAAGGAGGGGTTGAAGAGAGACTGGTCAATCAGGCCTGCTTCGAGCAAACCGTAGGCCAGACCAAGGACGATTATGGTCGTCCAGCCATGCCCAGTTCGGCGCGTCACCTCGCGGATGAGGAGTGCACCACCTCCGTACATCGGTGCAAGGAAGGGCAAGGCCCAGATACCTGTTATTGAAATGTTGCCAAGCAGATACTCTCCAACCAGCGGGGTAAGAAAGAATAGCCCTATTGCGGGTGTAATCCGTAGTCAGAAGTTTTGGCGTTGCGCACTTTCATTTTTCACTTATCTTTCTTCCATTCGTTTTGTAACGATATGAATGGGCATTAAAGTTTTGGGTGTGCAGACGTCACTTAAAGGCTAAGCTCCATATACCGCCCTAAGTATTGATCACTCAAACTAATTATTGATCTTTAAAACTAAATATTGATTACTCAAACTATTTATTGATCGTTTGATCAAATATTAACATTAACGATCAACTTTGTCAAATGTCGCTTGGTTCATCTCCCTCCTCTTGCTCTCACTAGCGTGAACAAGGTGTTGAAACACTGCATCTGTCCCCTTGATGACACTTCCGCGTAACGGCATGGGGTAAATACGCAAAAAAGAATGGATCTTTCTCAAAGGCTTGACTAGATCATGCCTTTGAGAAGACCCATTCTTTTTTGGTTCAATCTAATACCCCATGCAGTATATAAAACGCCATAATTGCCTCCGAAGTTTTTAACGCCATAGTAATCTGCCACTACTGATGGGAAGAGACTGAGTAATGAACCATAACCTATTCCTGCCAAAGCGGTTCCTATGGATATCGCTAACGGTGTAGAATAGCTTGCAAATAAATTGCTAAAAAATAACAACAAAAAGCCGCATATTTAAAAAATGCGGCTTCCTAACCTCTAAATGACGCTTATTTTTTTAGCTCTGATAATAATTTCCACACACTATAACCAAAAAGAGCAAGAGAAAGTAACAAACTGATCTGTATTGAGCTCCATGTAGAAGTTCCGATATATACCTCAATGATTTTTCCGACGGCACCAACAAGTAATCCGACAATAATGATAATCCATAATTTGGTTGAGACATTTCTATCCTTGCGTCGGGTAAAGAAATAAATATAAAAAATTACACAAGCGAGTAACAGGCCTCTTGTAACCATAAGAAGTGTTTCCATTTTAATTTCTTCCTCATTTACGATAAAATTCAGCAACAACGCCGTACTAAGTATATCAAAACATATATTATCTATCAACCCACATTCCGCTGACATTCCGAGGGAAATAAATAGTTAATTTATTCCATTAAATCCTTAGGTTCCATACCCATTATCTTCAATAGCGTCATGCCCCTGAGTGTACTTGAGCTATCATCAAGATAACAAGTATATTCTTCATGTCCCATTTTAATAAAGTACATTCCCTCTAAAGCATACTGTAAGAAAGCAAAGGTAGGAGAATCCTGAAGCTTTGCCCCGTTATAGCCAATTTTGGGGAGTTCACCCGTCCATTCTTTGCGTCCTTTTCTCAATTTATATTGAATGAGCGCCCGTATTAACAAGGATACATTCAGTAGCCTCATCAATGCTCTCACTCGATGAGGATGCTTTAAAAAGATAAC
Organism: Peptococcaceae bacterium BRH_c23; assembly: GCA_000961805.1. The sequence goes on from LADV01000093.1 coordinate 14,488, forward strand.
TGAGGCAAGGCAGGGTTCCTTGTAGTACCTGAAATCAATCTCAACCACCATCTGATCCTTGTAATAGGCCACAATATCCTTATCGGTGGCTTCCTCAACAGGGACATTGGAGACCAGCACGAAACATTCTTCCGATTGTTTGAGTGTTTTAGCCTTTTCCTCATCAAGTCCTGCGATGCTGATATTGATTTTCCATGTGGATTTATAT
>LADV01000267.1 GCA_000961805.1 Peptococcaceae bacterium BRH_c23
AGCCTTTATCTAAGAGGAGAAGGCGGTCACAGTATTGACTTGCAAGATTTAAATCATGCAATACCATAATGACAGTAATGTCCTGAGATTGGTGCCACTCTCGAACGTGGTCCATCACGAGCATTTGATGCCCAATATCCAAGAACGTGGTCGGTTCATCCAGGATTAATACTTTTGGCTGCTGAACCATAGCTCTTGCTAAGCAGACCATCTGGCGCTGACCGCCGCTCAGAGCATTAACCGCTTGGCTCTTTATTTTCCAGAGGCCTAGGTTTTTAAGGACATCTTCGACAATCTGTTCGTCTAGATGGGATAGGTCCGCAAGGGGCCTTAACCACGGATAACGTCCCATGGCAACAACCTCTTCGATCGTGAAGGATAGGGGGGGGATCCCTTCTTGCTCCAACACGGCAATGAGTTTTGCAAGGTCCCGTTTTCTGTACGAACCTATATCTTTATTATGGAAGAGGATTTCTCCTTGACTGGGTTTTAGTAAGCCACTCATGGTCCGAATAAGCGTGGATTTACCACTGCCGTTCGGACCGATAATCCCAAAGATCTCTCCGCCTTTCACTTGAAAACTGATATTTTCTAGAACCGGACTAGTCCCGAAATGATGCTGAACTACGATTTTTAGGCTAAGAAAAATCGCTTGCTCATTATTAAATTTAAATCGAATGTATCACATACGCAATACAGAGTCAAAACTGACCAACATGGTCACCCTTTTGTTTCTCGTCTTTATTGACTTCTGATAGAATTTAGAGGGTAAAAAGCTTAACCATGAATTCTGAAATTAAGGCCTTAGCTCTACCCCAGTCTTAATTTCACCACAAACGTAAGTGCAAAGAATCCTGAAGTGATCAGTACAATCGTTGCCCCGGTAGCTGTTCCCCAGAAGTAAGATAAGATTAAGCCCGCTAGTCCTGAAACAACGGCGATCAAAACTGAGTAGATATGATATTGTCGCATATTTTTAGCTATATTTCGTGAAGAAGCTGCTGGTATGATCAGGAGTGAACTAATAATTAGGATTCCAACCCATTGGATTGATATTGTTACGATGACTGCCATCATTATGGTAAATAAGTATTCATACAATTTAACGCTGATCCCTCTGCTACGGGCTAAAGATTGGTTCATACTCGATAGCAGGAGCTTATTAAACATCACGACCCATAACAAGATAACCAGTACGAAGACAATTCCCAAGGTTAGTAAGTCTGATGGGCTAATACTTAACAAATCCCCGATAAGATACCCTGAATATTTATTGAAACCACCATTACGTGAAAGTATGACGATACCCAGGGCAACTGCCGTCGAAGAAAACACCCCGATGATCGTATCCGTGGAAGCCGTGTTCGCTTCTTTAACGAAAAGAATAGCTATAGTAATCAACACAGAGAAGAAAAGTATTGACCAGACTGGATTTTTGATCCCCAAAATAACCCCAATTGCAATCCCGGTTAGAGCAGAGTGACCTAAGGAATCAGAAAAGAAGGCCATTTTATTATTGACAATCATGGTGCCAAGTAAGCCAAAAATTGGAGTTACCAGTAAAACGCCTAAGAGAGCATTCTTCATAAACGCATACTGCATCCATTCGAATGGAAGTACTAAATCTACTAAGCTATACCATAAATGCATTAGCCACCCTATCCTTTTCATCCTTTCGGAAGCGATTAGACCAATCCAAACCGAAAGTTTGAATTACTTTAGCATTGCTGAAGACTTCTTGTGGAGTCCCGCAGCATTCAATTGTCTTATTATTGACGAAGGCTACACGATCTGCATACTCCGCTACCAAATTAAGATCATGTGAAACTAAGATTATCGACAAATCGTAGCTCTTCCGAAGGATGGCAACGGTTTGATAAAATAATTCTAACCCTTTTTGGTCAATGCCTGAAACGGGTTCATCCAGTAGCAAGAGATGAGGAATCGGATCAAGGGCAAGGGCTAATAAGACTCTTTGTAACTCACCGCCTGATAATTCCCCTAACCGTTTATTAATTAGATGTTCTCCATGAGTACGTGTTAAGCTTTCTATGACCCGCTCGCGGATCTTTTTAGGATAGGTAAACCAGATTGGGATGTTCGTATGGGCTGCAGCGAATAGGTCGAGGACACTAGTAGGGGAGCTGGAATCTAAATCGAGTTTTTGGGGAACATAACCTATAGACGGTCTGGTGGTTCCTTTATTATTAGCATCAAGAAATTGAAGTTCTCCGGTATGAGAAATCTCTCCTAGAACAGCCTTTAGAAGCGTGCTTTTCCCAGCCCCGTTAGGACCTATAATAGCCGTCAAATCCCCACAATGAATGTGGAGATTGACGTTCTTCAATATTTCTATACCACTGCGTTTAACCCCAAAGTTATTAATTTTGGTGCAACATAAAGTACAAGCACAGGTTTTAGATTCGGAATTGGCACATTTAGGATGTTTCATTTTAAAGCCTCTTGTAAGATTATGAGATTGCTTTCCATAAGATTAATATAGGCATCGGCCTCTATTGGCCCTGTTACGATTGGATCAAGGGTATAAACTTTAGCACCCGTCTCTTTGGCAATGGAATCGGCCGCTTTAGTAGGATATTGGGGTTCGGCAAACAGAGCCTTGATCTTGAGACTTTTAACCTGTTCTATGGTTTCACTTAACTCTTTAGCATTTGGTGCGGAACCTGGCTCACGTTCGATAACCCCTGCAATAGTTAAATTAAATTCTTTCGCGAAATAAGGAAAGGCCTCATGGAACGTCACGATATTACGTTGTTGTACACCGTCTAAAGATTGATGCATTTTAGTTCTTAGTGCTTCGAGCTTCTTAATATAGGCTTGGGTATTTTCCTGGTATTTTAGGGCATTTGTGGGGTCTAATGAAGCCAGTTGATCTCCAATAGTTTTTACTTGAGTAATGGCATCCGTAATACTCAACCAAACATGGGGATTATCCCCTTCATCCCCATCACCTTCAATTAACGTTATTCCTTGACTGGACTCAATGATTTTCAGATCTGGCATTTGACTCGTAACTTTATCCATAAACGATTCCATTCCAGCCCCATTAATGACTAGGATCTGTGCCCCCTCCAAATTTTTCATATCGTCAGGGGTAACAGCATAGTCATGCAGGCATCCGGTCGTAGGCTTAGTCAAACTAACAACGTTAACATCAGGGATGTCTTTGGCAATATTTAAGGTAAAAATATGCATGGGGTAAAATGACGTAGCTATGGTTAAAACCTTCTCAGTCTTTGTATCTGTGGTTTGACTTACTGCAGCTTTAGACTCGTTGTCCGTCCCACACCCACTCAATACCAATACCATAGCTAATACGCTTACTAACACGAGCCCTAGAATCTTGGGCTTCTTAGAATCCATAAAATTACCCCTTCCGCTACTTGCAACTGCCTTGCATTTGCATCTTCTTAGTAAATTATACTCTATTATTGACCATTGTAAACCATTACTTTACTTCTTAATCATTGAAATTAGACATAAATGCTCCGTGGGACTACTTTTTTTTCACTCAATAATTAAAACTAGCAAAATATTGCTAAAATATTAAAAAGGATTAAAATAAACATAGATAAAGTAATGAAGAATTAAGGAATGATCTTGTTGGACGAAAATTCAAACTATAAAGAACTACTCAACCGAGAAGGTATTAAAAGCACTCGGCACAGAAATGCTATCCTACAACTCCTGGAAGAATCCGAATCTCCGTTGACAGCTGAACAACTATTTATTACCTTACGTGATAAGTCGGCCTCAATTGATTTATCGACGGTCTATAGGACACTCGATACATTTGCCTCAAAAAACTTAGTGATCAAGTCCAATCGGGTGGATGATGGTAAAGCTTTGTATGAACTTAATCATCATGAGCACAAACACCATCTTTTATGTGTCGGGTGCCACAAGCTAATCTCTCTTGAAGACTGTCCTATGGGAGAACTTCAGCAAGTTTTAAAAAAGAAGATCGATTTTGATGTGACTGGACACAAGTTGGAGATTTATGGTTATTGTCATGATTGTAAACGGCTGTAGTTCTATCATACATGGGTAGTCTAAGTCTATCGTCTTTTTAAAGTATTTATTAGAGAAGGAGAAAATAAGATGTGTGAAGCAAATGCTTATGTTAAAGAGGGAGAAAATGAAGTCTTGTTTATGGAAGCGGTCGATATTATCGAACCGTATGATAATGGGCTTAAGCTCGTAGATATTTTTGGAAAGCAAAAGTTTATCCTAGCTAAAATCAAAGACATGGCCCTGCTCAACCACCGAATTCTTTTGGAAAAGATAGATAATATTTAGCAACACAGAAAGGGGTTAAGTTATGTCTATCTCATTTAAAGCGATTGGCACAATCCATACGCCCTATTTTGACCTAAATACCCCGCATCAACCGCTCCCTGATGCACCCGGTGATTTCTGGATTGCCTTAAATCCGGACTATGCCAGTGCTCTGGAAACCTTACAAACCTTCAATTATATCTACATCCTCTATTACCTTGACCAAGCCACTCCTTCAACAGAAATGTTAACACGAACTCCTTGGGCACCTGAACTTGAGATCGGACTTTTTGCCAGCCGTTCCCCTCAAAGACCCAATCCCATCGGACTGAGCATTGTAAAACTCAAGGAAATACAGGGTAACGAACTCGTCATTTCAGGAATTGATGCCTATAACGGAACCCCCTTACTAGACATTAAACCCTATATGTATTTTCTAGACAGTAAAGAGGATGCCAATAACGGCTGGTTTGATACCCTCCCCGATAAAGAACATACAATGGCACATGCCCTTGGACTTTCTCATGATCATAACGCTACTCAAGGTCACGAGAATGTTCACAAGCATCAGCACGATGATCACGACCATGACCACGGACACGTGCATAACCATAACCATTCAAACCATTCTCATGAACATAACGATTAAATTCTTGTAGAATGCATGGCTAGCGCCAAGCCTACAGATTGGCCTTCGGTCGAATACCTATGTCATCCATAGTACATTCCACACCCAACAAATTCTGTTCCGTAGCCTTAGTTGCACAGATGCCCTGGCTATGCAAAGCGAGTGTCTATGTCGTCATCATGATCAGTAACTTTTGACTGATAAAGCTAAGGGGCACGAGTTGTAAACTCGTGCCCCTTAGCTTTATCTATCTGAAATTATTAGTTTACAGTATTATTGGGAGGTTGTGGTTGAGAGTACTGTGGATTATTTCGCGTATGGTCATTATAGCCAGGCTTCACTTCCTTAGTTCCTGCCGATTGAGGATCTTTGCCATACTGGGCTGGCCCACCATATCTCTCATTAGGATTATCTTCATAAGAAATCTCATTGCCTTCGTTCCAAGGACCCCGACTATCTCCAGGCCCTGTCGACATGTTCATGTATTTTTTCGAGAAATCGGAATCACGGAAGTCTTTGTTCACTCCACTACCCTTTAGAGTCTCGATCGCTTGCATAAACGAGAAGTTATGTGATTCCTCACGACTTAAGAGGAAACGGATCATATCTTTAACCCCTGCATCGTCTGTTTGCTGGAGAAGGCGCTCATAAATCAGCTTAGCCCGGAGTTCCGCTCCTGCATTCGAGGAAAGATCAGTATATATATCCCCATTGGAATTCACGAAGTTAGCTGTCCAAGGTACACCTGCAGAGTTCACCAGAAGGGGTCCGCCTCCAAGTAAAGCCATATGATTTGCGGAGAAATCCTTAGGAATATTATCGACGGGACCAATCAGCATGCCAAGACACTCACCCACCATTTCTAAATGGCTTAATTCTTCAGCCGCGATGTCTTGGAGCAAATCCCGAATCTTCGGATCATTACACCCTAAACTCTGTGAGAAATACTGCATGGCAGCCTTAAGCTCACCATTGCCACCCCCAAATTGTTCGAGTAACAAGACAGCAAAGCGCGGATCGGGTTTATCCACATGTACGGTGTATTCCATATCTTTTACATGTTTAAACACTCTATAAGTACCTCCTTTATCTAGTTTCAAGTTATTATTTGATGAACCCTGGGAATTTATTCGACAAATAAAATTGCCCCTTTTCTTCTTTGTTAGAAGTATCAAGAAACGTTCTACTCTGAAAAATCATTCATCAGTGGTGCCGCGCAGCGGCATGGGGGTCTGATAATACAAAAAAGGAGGCTCAAAGCATATTTGCCTGAGTCACCTTTTTATCATTAATACACCCTAAGAGTCTTCCACTTCCATAAACCTTCTAAAACCACTTCATATCGTTTATCTTTCGTGATGATAAATGGATCATAGTAGATCTGGACCCCATCTTGTTCCTTTACTCCGAAATACTCTTCTTCCTTAGACCTTCCGAGATGCGCACCGACAAAGACAACGTTTGTGCAACACCCGGTTTGGGGAGCTTCTTCAAGAGTGAGGATTCCACCTTGTTTTTTAATATAATCAAGGGCCTGTGCCGATAAAGTAATGTTTACTTCAGATGGAGTTTCAAACTCCATCTGAAGGTCTACTTGGGGTTCGGCCATCTTATAAAATCTCCGTTTTGCGTTCTTTGCGCACTTTACTGGCAAAGAGTAACGTGATTCCGAGAGTAATTAGGAGTCCAACCGGATAAGAAATGCTCGTCGCTAGACCGAAGCCCTCCGGAGCTTGTAAAAGATAGGTGAAGGTAACTGCCGTCATGAAGATGGCAGGAATCGTAGCAATCCAGTGCAAGCGCTTTTCCTTAACAAGGTACATAGCAGCGGCCCAAAGAAGGATCATCGCTGTTGTCTGGTTCGCCCAGGAGAAGTATCTCCAGAGGAAATTAAAGTCAATCTTGCTCAAGCCGAAAGCAATAGCAAAAAGGGGAATGGAGATAGCCAAGCGTTTGGACATAGGCTTTTGGTTCATCTTAAAGAAGTCTGCGATGACCATTCGGGCACCACGAAATGCAGTATCTCCGGAAGTAATCGGCAGGATGATAACTCCGATAATGGCCAGCGTTCCACCGATAGCTCCAAGCATGGTTATTGATACCGTGCGGACGACTCCAGCGGGTCCGCCCGCTGCTAAAGCTTCTTGTAACCCACCCGTTCCACCGAAGACCGCCATTCCTGCGGCTGCCCACACAAGGGCGATGGCAGATTCCCCGATCATCATGCCATAGAATATTCTACGACCATGTTTTTCATTTTGAATCGTACGGGCAATCAGCGGAGATTGGGTAGCATGGAATCCACTGATCGCACCACAGGCGATGGTGATGAAGAGTAAAGGCCACATGGGTAAATTCTTAGGATGGAGATTGCTCAAGGTGAGTTCGGGAATAGGATATCCTTTAACAATCAATCCCGCACCAACGCCGACAGCCATAATAATCAGCAGAAGCCCAAAGAGAGGGTAGATCTTGCCGATAATCTTATCGATTGGCAAAAGTGTAGCTAAGATATAGTAGATGAAAATCCCAGCAGTCACGACACTCAAACTAATCCAAGAAGGAGTAAGCGTGACAATCAATTTGGCAGGACCAGCAACGAAAACAGTTCCCACGAGAACCAAGAGTACGACAGAAAAGACATTAACAAAGTGACGCATTCCTTGGCCGAGATACTTACCGACAATATCCGGGAGTTGTGCTCCACCGTTTCTCACGGAAAGCATCCCACTAAAATAATCGTGTACTGCACCGGCAAAAATTCCTCCGAGAACAATCCACAGAAAAGCAACTGGACCCCACAAAGCACCCGCGATCGGTCCAAAGATGGGCCCCAGACCGGCGATGTTTAAGAGTTGAACGAGACCCCCTCTGGCTGAGTCCATCGGAACATAGTCTACACCATCTGTTTTAGAATAGGCTGGAGTCTCAAGGGTTTCATTGATTCCAAAAACCTTTTCGACAAACTTACCGTAGACCAGATAACCAATAATAAGTGCCACAAATGATAGTAAAAAAGTAATCACAATAATCCTCCTCTCAGATTTAAAACTAGAATTAGGAATAAGTTCAATGACTATCCTTAGTTTAAATCTTGTTAGGAGGAAGATGTTGAATTTTAGTCCATAATGTCGAAAGTAATGTCTGAGAGTGAGTTTTTTAAGTGCGGTTTACAAAAATTTATACACTAGATTTCCAGTATATCCTTTAATGCTTTGACATAAGCTCTGCTCACGGGGACTTTAGAACGTTTTTCGTCATTTAAAATTAGAGTGTATGCTCCATTAAACCAAGGGACTAATTCTTGTACAGAGTTTAAATTCACTAAGTAGCTCCTGTGGGGGCGGAAAAATGGATAGCTCTCTAATTTTTCTTCAAGTGTTTGTAAGGTGTATTTGGTTGAATATACTTTGTTCGACGTTTTAATTAAGGTTTCCCGTTTTTCACAGTGGGCATAGAGAATGTCTTTAGGATCAATCAAAATAACGCTTTCTTCGCCTTGGACAGCAAGTTTTGAGATTTTTGGAGCTTGGATTTGACCAGCTGCAGCGGATACGCTCTCTCCAGCCATTTTTTTCAGAAGTTCCATGAGGGAATTATTGAGCATTTCATTCGGTGCATCGTTCTTAAGATTTTTCACTCTTTGACGAATTCGCTCTACCGTTTTCAAAACGCGCTCTTCATCAAAAGGCTTCAGAAGATAGTCTACAGCGTTGACTTCAAAGGCTTGGATGGCATGCTTGTCATAGGCTGTAGCAAAAACAATCATTAAAGTTTGATCCTCTTCGAGCAATTTTCTCGCCACGGTTAAGCCATCGAGATTGGGCATCTGGATATCTAAGAAGGCTACATCAGGCTTGAGAGCTAGGATTATTTCTAAAGCTTCAGTACCCTGGGTCGCCTCTCCCACAATTTCGATATCTTCGCATTGCTTTAAGAGATAAATCAGTTCATCCCGAGCGAGTGGTTCATCATCAGCGATAACGACAGAAATCACGCCATACCTCCCTTCTGGAGCGGAACTTTAAACCAGACACACGTTCCCTGCTCCAATTCACTGTCAATATGAAGTTGGGATTCCTCGCCAAAATGGTATATAAGACGTTGGTTCACATTATATAAGGCCAAGCCCGTCCCTTCTTGAGATTCAATTCGACTGTGAAGTAATTGAGTAATTCGTTCTGGGGAAATTCCAATTCCATTGTCCTTCACAGAAATCAGGGCATACCCTTCGGTTTCTGCAACACGAACGAGGATTTCCCCGATTTTCTCAAGCCCTTTTAGTCCATGACGTATTCCATTTTCCACAAGAGGTTGAAGTGTCAGCGGAGGTAAAAGAACATTTTCCAGCTTAGGATCGATTTCAAGTTGAACACTTAAGCGTTCTGTGAAACGAGCTTGTTCAATATCCAGATAAGCACGAGTATGGTCAAGTTCCTGTCTTAGGGTGATGAATTCATGCAGGGAGGCGTTTAAATTTTGCCTGAAAAAGTGCCCGAGTTGAATAAGCAGTTTACGTGCCATATCGGGTTGAGTACGGATGAGAGCCACCATTGTATTTAAGGAATTAAACAGAAAATGTGGGTTAATCTGCGCTTGAAGTGCTTTAATCTCGGCCTCTCGGATGAGCTGAGCATGGTTCTGCGCGTCGACCACTTCAAGCTGATGTGAGAGAAGTTTACCGAGACCCTGGGCTACTTCTTCATCGACCGGTTTAATCTGTTTGACGTTTAAAAAATAGAATTTTAAAACCCCAATCACTTCGTCTGCCTTTTTCAAGGGGACAATAATTGCAACCGCAAGTGGACATCCTTTTTGCGGACAATGGATTTCATCTAAGGATTTGGGTATATATAGTTTTCCAGTTCTGAGTACGTGCTTCGTCGCATCAGTCAAAACCGTGTGTCCTGGCAAATGATGATCATCCCCTATCCCGACATGGGATAGAATTTTTTCGTGATCCGTAATTGAGACTGCAGAAGCACCCGTTGTTTTTAAGAGAAGCTTAGAAATGTGGGTTGCGGATTCCACAGTAAGCCCACTCCGGAGATTGACCAGCATTTGATCGGCGATATGGAGAACTTTTTGAGCCTGATTGGCTTCGATGCGGTCCTCTTCGTGTATGACAGATCGTATAATCGCGACAAAAAGTGCGATTCCCAGGCTATTAGCCAGAATCATCGGCATGGCAATAACTTGAACTAAGACAAGCGCACTTTCCCAGGGTCTAGCGATGACAAGGATGATCAGCATTTGAGCCGTCTCAGCAATGACTCCGGTCAATAGTGCTTTTGAGGTAGGGACGATTCTACGATTTCCGATCTTAAGATAAACGAGGCCGGCGATTAATCCTGCAGTCACCGTGGAAATTCCACAGGCTATACCAGTAAAGCCACCGAGAAGGGTTCGGTGAATACCCGCGATCAGCCCTGCTCCCAGACCAACCCAAGGTCCCCCTAAAAGTCCACCGATTGCGACACCCACGACCCGTGAGTTCGCGAGAGCCTCTTCAAAGCCGATTGCCTCTACGCGGGGAATCCAAAGAAACGAGTTGGAACTGGGTCGAATAGAAATCCCAGTATACGTGCCGACGATTCCGAATAGCCCAAATACTATTGAAAGTTTAATGATCGTCCAGCGATCGAGTTTATGATCGATGAGGTCACGAAACGCAGTTAGCCGCGTTAGGATAAACGCGATCGCCACGATCAGGCCGATTTGTTGAATCATTAGGAATAAGAGTTGCACAGTTACTAGGCTCCTTTAAGTCGGGCTATTGATTACCGGTTGTATTCTTCCGGTATACTATTGTAGTAATAAAGTAATTATAATATATTTATAAAATAAATACTTTATTAATTACTGAGCAACAGCTCGCAGTTATTACGTAGTATATCAGCGGGGGAGGATGAGTGAAACATGGCTGACAAATATAGTTTAACGTTAGAACAAAATATCTTCCTGGCAAAAAAATTAATTGTTGAGAACATATACAACAGCGCAAAACTTGAAGGGTGCAACGTGACTTTCCCCGACACACAGACTATTCTCGATGGAATCAGTGTTTCTAATCTTAAGATTTCGGACATCGAATGTGTTTTAAATTTAAGAGATGCCTGGAAATTTCTCTTAAACAATATCGAAAAGCCGTTTGAACTTGAATTTGTTTGCAAGATAAACTCTTATGTTGCCAGAAATGAAGCCCTTGAATGGGGGGTCTTGCGCAATGGTAACGTTGGTATTTCAGGAACAAATTATGTACCGCCTACACCGGCCAAAGAGTGCGTTATTCGGGAAATAGAAAAAATCAACAACATCGAAAACGTCACGGAAAGGGCGATTAGATATTTTTTGTGGGGAATGAGGAGCCAATTGTTTTGGGACGGGAACAAACGGACCAGCACCTTGTGCGCGAACAAGATTCTCATTAAGAACGGCAAAGGGATTCTCAGCGTAAAAGAACAGGATTTACGAGAGTTTAATCAGCGTTTAGCGGAATTTTACAATACCAATGACTATTTGGTAATCGAAGACTTTATTTATGATAAATGCATCAGAGGGATTGATTTTACTTAATCCATCCCAACGCCGAAAATCCCCTCTCCACATTTCGGACAACACCCTCGCTCCAGTCGATTCACCAAGACAGGTTCACGCTGAATCACAGTTTCTCCACACTGAGGACAAAACGTCGTATCTCCTCCTCTGACATTCCCCAAATACATATAAGGAAGATACTCTTTCCCAATCTTCCATAATCGCTCTAAGGTCTGTCGATCCGTTGGCGGAACTGCAAGCCGATAAGCAGGGTGATAGCCGCTCAAATGCCAGGCCAGTGGGACATCGAGTTGATGTAACCAGCGGACCAATCCAGTAATCTCGTTAGGGTCATCATTAGCCCCCGGAATGATGAGCGTCGTAACTTCCAGATGAACCCGCCCAGCCAAACGCTCAACATTATCTAAAACCCAAGCCAGTTTGCTTCCACAATAGTGTTGATAAAATTCCTCCGAGAAGGCTTTAATATCTATATTGACGGCATCCAGCCACGGAATCAACTCTTCGAGAAACCGTGGCGAAATCGTTCCGTTACTCACTAAAACTACCTTCCCCCCTTGAGCTCGCACCAGAGGAGCGGTATCCCGGATCATTTCGAACCACACGCTCGGCTCAGAATAAGTAAAACACAGCCCCAACGATTTCTGCTCCCGCAAAGCAAACTCTGTAAGCTCGGCAGGAGTGACCTTTCTTCCAACTCGATGTTGCTGAGATATCTCGTGATTTTGGCAAAACGAGCAGCTTAGGTTGCAACCAAAACCCCCAACGGAAAAAATCCAAGAACCAGGATAATAATGATAAAGAGGCTTCTTCTCAATCGGATCCATATTCCAAGCTGCCACTTCACCATAGGTCTTAGATACGACCTCCCCCTGACGGTTTTCCCGGGCATGACACCGCCCCGACTGCCCATGTCGTAATTGACAACGCTGAGGACACAACAGACAACTCGCCCTATAGGAGTCTTTATTCGTATTAATCTCTTGAGTTGGATTAGCCGTATTACTTAACTCCTTTGGATTACTTGCATTACTTACATCATTTGTATTACTCATAATGTCGCTTGACCTCAAATCGCCAGAGTTCCACTGGGTCTCCCACCGGAATCCCGGCCTTTTGTTTAGCAATACTGATTTGGTCTGAAACCGTATCGACCCCTTCCAAATGGGGGAGTAAAAGTCCGCTTCTCCCACGCTGGCGAACAACGACTCCATACCTCCAGGGATCCAACTCTTCCGGCCCTGCAATTTTCTCAAGTTCATCAAGGACATCCACTGTGAAGCTCAGGGTATCCAGTTCATCTGTTTGAACTGGAGGGAAACGCGGATCTTGTGTTCCGGCAGCTAACGCATTATGTTGAATTTCCAAGGCTAGATTTTCCTGCCAAGGCTCAGTTGTTCCAATACATCCGCGTAAATGCCCACCTTGTTTTAGGGTTACAAAACATCCCCTCCGCACACCAAACTCGGATGAGGATAATTCGGATAATTCCAGTAAACTAGGGTCATCCTTCTGTAAATAGACCCTAAGACAACGTCGCGCCCACTGTGGCAAGGGTGAGGAATGATACAGATCCGCCACCAGATATCCCACCCCAAACGGTCCTTCGTAGGACAGCACTTCAGGTGCTCCTTCTTTAGCAGCCAGCGCCAAGCGAAGACTCCGATAACCACACTCGCCCGCTTTTTCAATAAGGTCAATGGGTATATCGGTGATCTTTTTCGGATCTCGTTGAAGGGTCTTGAGCACGAATTGGTCAAATTCTGGCCCAGCAGAATCGAAGCCGTAGGGTCCGTCCTCCTTTAAGCGATGAGAGAGATCCCCACTAGCCACAAGCGCATAGCGTCCAGGCAGCTTATCAAGGATTTGACCCATACGCCTACCATACTCCTCTGGCTGTTCTAAGGGCATTCCCATGAGAACAACCTTTCCGTTCCACCCTGCTTTTTGCAAAAAATAAAGGGGTACAAATGCACCATGATCGATTACCCCCCGCACCGTAACCACCCCCGAGAGGTTTTCTAAAAACTGCGCAATGATCTTAGTGTCACTTGCAAATGACAAGCTCACCTGCCCAGCTCCGAACTGGACGAAGTCCCCATGAATAGCATCATCTGTGGCTAGAGTGATCCCGTCTTTAGTCAGCGGTGCATGCGGTGAGACCAGAATCACCGTTTCAACCTCTGCCTGAACAAGACGCCGTGCTATTTCATAGTAAGCATCCAAACTCGCTTGACACTTACGTTCTTCTCCCCGTCCAACTTCTGGGACGAGGAGGGGCGGATGCGGAACAAATACCGTATAAACCAAACTCATAAACCCAGCACTCCCTTTTACGTTGGAAATATTACCATCTCTATTTTACCCTGATATTTCAAAAAAATTAAGCGGCATGGGGGTCTGAACAGACTAAAAAACAGACATTAACTCATTGTATCATTCCTCTACACCGTACCCGGCTGTGATCGAATCTCCCAACGCAAGATAATAGTTTGGCACTTTCTTATTATCACCACCAGCCCAGAATATACTAATATACGGTTTGTATTCCAATGTATACCTTTTCTCCAAACTTGCTTCATAAATAAAAAGAAACGGATCGGCTTTTTACGATCTGTTTCCTTTTTATATGGCAATTTAGAGCTATTATATCATGTCCCTTATTACCACATAATATCACATGGCCGAACTAAGCAGAAGTAGGCTACCAGGAATACAATAGTTGGAGATAATTTATGGTTAATAGTTTAAGTAAAGGAGTAGCATTATGGAATTAATCAGTGTAAGAAAATATAAAGACGATTTGCCCCTCCATACCATTAACAGGATTAGAAATATTCTAAACGAATGATAGTGTATGTACAATAAGGTACAGGAGTGACAAACCTGAAAGGAGTTTGGGATTTTTGATTGCCATTTTTAACTTTAAGTGTTTATTCTTCTTTCCAGATAGGAACTTTAGCTAAAATTCCAAGCCAACAATAGAGTAGGGGCGATTACTCGCCCCTCTCACGGAACCGTGCATGCGGACCATCGCACACGGCTCTTCCATCAGTTCGCCTTTTTAGCACAAAGATTTTCGTAAACACCTAACAGACTGACAAAACCAATCTTTTCAAACCATTTAAGGTCAAGGGCTGCATGAACCATTTGACACGCCGAATTCCGCCACCTAGTCATGGACAAGCTTAACATCTTGTCCTTTTTCCATCCTTTGCGCATTAGGATAGACCAAATACGGCGTGGATTGCGCCAACT
>LADV01000134.1 GCA_000961805.1 Peptococcaceae bacterium BRH_c23
AGAGTCCCCCACCGAAGACTCGATGTTCAACTTTAGTTGAACGAGTTCACTGTGTTGATGTATAGATGGGTTGGCTACTGAAGGGTTGAAGGGGCGTATCATGAGGTTCACCGCGATGGCACTCGAAACATTGTTTTCCATCACTGGTATTAATTCCTGCGACAACCGTTGAGTGACATCGAATGCAATTGCGTTGGAGAATCTTTTGACTCCATTCCTTGGTATGTAGTACATCAGGTTGGGCAAAGGTGTTTTTGTAATAATCTCTGGCACCTGAATACCCTTTGTAGGCGATTTGCTCAAGAATGTTATCATGAGGGATGTGACAATCCTTGCACCCTACATTGTTTGTTTCGCGGTGCGTACTGTGAAAAGAGGTTTCGTAGACTGGCTTCATGATATGGCAGGTCGTTCCACAATAATGAGTGGTTGAGGTTCGCTCATATTGAGCGACCAGAAAGAACATACCAATTGCTAGTAACGGTAGGCCGATGAGCAGCCACTTTTTTGTCCTTGAAGATAAACTATTCATAAGAACCTCCTCCCTCTAGTTAGGTTTAGTATGAAAGTTTATGAATACTTTTATGTATGATTTCTCAAGCATTTGAGTAGTGGAACATCTAAACTAAAGAACCTGGCTGGAAGCAATACGCTTCAGCCAGGTTCTTCGTAGATTGTATATCTATAAAGAATGGAATGGAGGGAGTTATTATAGCATTTGTTTCGTGAAGGAGGTCGTAGGGAAAATGACCGAAGCTGTGGATTACCGGGACTATACAAATAAAAAGGCTAAAGCCATGATCGAATAGGCCGCTAATAGTTGAGCACCTTCTAACCAGTTGGAACGGCCGTCCATACTAATAATGGCGGTGATAACAGTACCCATGATGATAACGATCAGTTCATAACTGGTAAATAATAAGTCCAGAGGTCGGCCCATAAAGTAACCGATAAATACCAGTAAGGGTGCAACAAAGAGCGCTATTTGAGTACTTGAGCCAATCGCAATTTCCAGACTGATATCCATTTTGTTCTTGAGGGCCATGAGTATGCTGGTGGAATGTTCTGCAGCATTACCGATGATCGGAATAACAATGACACCAATAAAAAGTTCGCTGATACCCAAGGTTTTAACGACGGGATCGATACCCTCAACCAGAAATTCACTCTCGATAACGACAAAAAACGTAGCAATAAGTAGAATAGCAAAAGACTTAAATTTTGACCATTTTGGAGTGTCTGAACATTCTTGGCTAGGACGAAAGACATCCTTGTGTGTATGGAGAGAAAAGATTAAACTAAGTAAATAAACGAGCATTAGAATAGCGGCTACTCCTAAACTTAGAGGTATGGCAGCGGGATTAGAGTGGGTATTGAGAAAGACTGCAGGAATGATTAACCCCGTTACGGCCATGAGGAGCATTGAGGTATGCATTACAGCCACTGCTCTATTGAATTTTTGAGTCTTGTACTTAAATCCGCCAAGGAGCATACTAAGGCCTAATACCAAGAGAAGATTCCCGATGATCGATCCTGTTATGGATGCTTTTACCACCTCGAAAAGGCCTGCCTTGAGGGCAAAGATCGTAATGATAAGTTCTGCAGCATTACCAAAGGTGGCGTTTAACAAGCCTCCAGCTCTTGGCCCAACGTAGATGGCGATTTCTTCCGTGGCTTTTCCCATGTAGCCTGAAAGAGGGATTATGCTTAAGCAGGCAGCGATAAAAATCAAGACAGGCGAGTTACCTGAAAGATGCAAGAAAATACTGACGGGAATGGCCAATAGTAATGGATTGAGATATTTCACTTAGAATAACCTCCTAAATCTGAGTCCTCACCGAAGACTGATGTTTAACTTTATTGACTGAGTTCACTTAACTTTATGTGTCAAATAACTGCATTAAATCCTATGGCCAATCGCGACAGCACTTAAATTTAAGAAGGATAGCACTATCAATTGGAAGGAGAGAGTTATGAATAAATTAATAGACACTGGTTTAGATGATTTTAAATTGAGGTTTGCTGAAATAACAGATGTTCCCCTGATTTTAGGCTTTATCAGAGAATTGGCTGAGTATGAAAAAATGTTGCCTGAAGTTGTAGCAACCGAAGAGGTTCTACGTGAGTCTTTATTTGAAAGAAAAATCGCGGAGGTAATTTTAGGCGAATATCAAAATAACCCGGTCGGATTTGCCTTGTTTTTTCACAACTTTTCGACGTTTATGGGGAAACCGGGTATTTATTTGGAAGATTTATATGTAAAACCTGACAAACGGGGAAAGGGGATTGGTAATATTTTCCTTGCCTTTTTAGCAAAGTTAGCGATTGATAGGAAGTGCGGTAGATTGGAATGGTGGTGTATAGACTGGAACGAACCCTCAATTAAGTTCTACAAGAAAATGGGAGCTGTTCCGATGGAGGATTGGACGGTATATCGTGTAGCTGATGAGGCTTTATATAAATTAGCAGGTACACGACCTGATCTAGAGGGAAAGGGTTAATGGGGCACAAATTGGCTTTAAGTTAGTTGGCCAGTGAATTCGATAACATTAAGAAACAAGGCTGGAGGCGGTCAAGCTTCCAGCCTTGTTAGAAGAATTTAAGCTTTTATGAATGTAGAGAATTCATCCTATTTAAGAAAGCCACTTAGGATGGCATCCTCGGCCTCGCTCTCCGAGAACCCCAGAGACATTAATTTGATTAACTGTTCGGATTCTATTCGTCCTATGGCAGCCTCATGCACTAACTGTGCTTCACTATGATAGGCGGAAATTTTCGGAGTGGAAAGAACCTGAGCATTATGCATGATAATCGCATCACATTGAATATGACCACGTCCTTTATTTCGTGCAACGAGATCGAAGAAAAATTCTTGCTTGGAATCATCCTGAGCAACTGACCGGGATATTATTTGAGCGGAAGAATCGACCCCTAATAATTCTACGGTAATATTGGATATGGCCTCTTGATCCTTGTAAGTTAGAAGTCTTTCAGTGACGATAAGCTTTGCATTATCCATAAGTCGGACGACTGTATCTCGTTTTGTTTGGTCAATCCCTTTTATCTGAATAAGTTCAAGCTCGACAATAGCCCCTTCTTCTACGTCAATAATTGTCTGAGGATTCAGGACCCGCTGCCCCTTACCCTCACCTTGTCCATAGTGTTTTTCTACATACTTGAGTTTTGCCCCTTTTCGGACAAAAAAGTTGTGGATTCCGTCATGCTGTGATTTGCGGTCTCCCGAATTATGTACCCCACATCCTGCTACAATCAACACATCTGAGTATTCACCCACTTCAAAGGTATTATAAACTAGATCATTGATATTTTCTTCAGTCACAATCACCGGAATATGGACACTTTCCCCTTTAGTGTAGGGCTTAATGATCACATCAATTCCCGGCTTATCCAGCTTAGTGATGATATCAATATTAGCCGTCGTATTGCGCTGAACTCCCACGCCATTTTTTCGAATGTTGTAAGCCCCTTGTGGTATTTCATGGAGATCGGCCACTTTCTCAAGCATCAGTTTATCTAACGCATTCAACACTTTGACCAACCCCTTTCACACAGTTTGTGCTACAGGCACAGTCTGCGTTTAAAATTCCTGCAAGAATGATGTCTCTTTCAGATTGAGCGCTGATTGCCCCATTGGACATGATAATTATTTCATCCGCCAAACCCATAATTCGCTCTTGGTGAGAGATAATGATGATCGTTGTATCATATTTCTCGTGGATATTTGTAAATGTTTCTGCTAGCTTCTGAAAGCTCCATAAGTCAATTCCTGCTTCCGGTTCGTCAAACACCGCAATCTTTAGATTGCGCGCAAGTACGGTAGCAATTTCGATTCTTTTCATTTCTCCACCAGAGAGACTACTATCAACATCTCTGTTGAGATAATCCTGGGCGCATAATCCGACGTCATAGAGAAGATCGCAAATGTTTATCTTTTCAGGATTTTGTGAGGCAGCCATATTTAGAAGTTCTTTAACCGTTACCCCTTTAAAGCGAGGAGGGTTCTGAAAAGCATATCCGATACCCATACGAGCTCTGTCAGTAATAGAGGTTGTAGTGATATCTTGTCCGTCGAGTAAGATGGTTCCTTTAGTAGGATTGTACACACCCATGATCAATTTAGCGAGAGAGGACTTCCCCCCGCCATTGGGTCCTGTAACGACGTATATCTTTTTCTCATAAAATTTGAGATTTATGTTCTTTAGAATCTCAAATCCTTTGGATCCTTCAATTTCCAGAGATACACTCTGTAGTTCAAGCATGATTCTGTTACCTCCTATGTATGTCTATATTTAACAATAACATAATTCCACATTTTATTGTAGCCAAATAAGTAAAGATTGTTAAGAAAGAGTGGCACAAGGACCTACGCTACACTTACCGCAAATATCGCATAAACCCAAGTCTGGGAACTGTTTATCCACTTCTAGTAAATGAGCATAACATCTATGTTTGTCCAGACCTTGCAGTGTTAAAGCTCCGGTGGGGCAGTTTTTAACGCAAAACTGGCATTTGGAATCTCTGATATAGAGACAGTTTTCGGTGGCTGGCCGAGGGGAGGGCGTTATTTCGGCGGAGATTACCATGCTACCAAAACGTCCTGCGCATCCAGCCGAGGTAATCAGAAGGTGGTTTAGTCCGAAGGTCCCTAATCCTGCAACATAGGCCATGCTTTTATTAGACCAACTTGCAGTTAAATCCTGTTCGTTAAAATTATGAGTAGCGGGTTGAGTCGCCACATTTATTCCCTGACTCGCTAATACTTGTTTGAGTTCTGAGCTAATGGTTGCGATGAGTTTGTTCGTTTCTATATAGGCTATGGCCCATTCTCTTGCTATCTGGGAATCCTTTCGATTAGCTGCCACTATGGTCTCAGAGAATGGTAAGAAAAAGGCTATAACCGTTTGAGCATCAGGTAGAAGTTCGGTTGGGTGTAAATGATGGGGCCCGATGATCTCCTTCATTTGATTAAATAGGGGGTCATGGACTGATGCGAACCCAATAAGTGGTTTGCGGTATTGAGTTAGTGTCTTAGCTTGGTCGACTTGGAAGTTGATCGAGTCGATTACTATTTCAGCTAGCTTAAGCAATGAGGTCATCTCCAATCTTGTTCTTGATAAAATCATTAAAAAGAGGCTCTGCTATGCACTCAATTCAACGTTAGGATCTAAAACCCTTCTTATTTTTAGATATAACTTACTTGTAACGAGTTCAGCCAATCGTGAGACGAATCACGTTTAGCTTCGGTAGTGTCAAGAAATCAGCCACTTTGCAAGATTGGCAAAGTGGCTGATTGTATGACTCAATGCCTAAAATCCAAGCAATTTAAGCGACAGACTTGGATGGTTTGGTAACTAATGAGGCGATGATGAAGACAATGATACTGGCAGGAAGAGCGATTATTAAAGGATCGATATAGCTTAAGGGGCCTGTTCCAGCCAGCGAATTTTTGCCAAATAGAACTTTGGCTAGGCCAAAGATGGCAGATTCTTTAGTATAGACAAAGATGCACATAAAACTATAAACAAGGGTCCCAACCAGCATACTCCAGGTTGCGCCAGTTTTAGTGGCGCGCGGCCACCACAGGGCACCAGCGTATATTGGTAGGAAGGCTGCGGCACAGAGACCAAAGAAGATTGAGGTGGCCACAGCGATGATGTTACCCGGTAAGACTTTGGCTACCATAACAGTGGCAATGAACCCTACAATTAAACCTACACGGGCGAGTAAGAGTGTTTTAGTCGGGTCATCCTTACTGGTTTTACCAAAAAGATCATAACTAATTGAGGTTGAGATGATGTGAAGTTGACCGCTCAAGGTAGACATAGCTGCTGCCAATAGACCAAGTAAGAAAAAGTAAACGAGCCAAGCAGGAAATGCTTCAGCTAAAAACAAGGGTATTACTTTATCTGTGTTAGGACCAGTTCCACCGATAGCGGACGCTGTCATGGCAATCGTATTACTCGTTTCGTGGAAGTAGACATTAGAAAGGGCACCAACGGTAAAAGCGACACCGGTCATGAATAGAATGAAAACTCCCCCGAAGACTAAGGCGCGGTTTAACTCTTTACCGGATTTAACCGTCATATAACGAACTATAAGTTGTGGCTGAGCTAAGACTCCGATACCTACTCCGAGGACTAAGGTGGATATGACAAACCACCAATTTTGGCTTAAGAAGGTGGGCATTGAGGCAAACCCGGTCATTCCCTGCTTCGCTAGAGCTGCAGGAACTAGGCTCGTCATGGCACTTAACTTAGCATGTGCCAGTGAGATGCCGCCAAGTTTAATGTACGTGAAACTGAGTAGGAGAAACATCATAATGAACATCAAGGTGCCTTGGAAGGCATCAGTATAAACAACTCCTCTTAGGCCGCCAAAAAAGACGTACGCTAAAACAATGAGAGAGAGAACCCAGAGTGCTGTAGTGTAATTCATATGCAGGGTCTGTTCTAAAAATCTGGCTCCACCAATCATTACGGCCGCGGCGTAAAGTGGTAAAACGATACTCATGAGTGCCGCAGACCACTTGCGAATGAAGGTTGATTGATAGTGAGCTCCCAAGAGGTGGGGGAAGGTATAGGCTTTAAGTTTCTGCCCTAAGGTGCGTGTTTTCTTGCCAAAGAAAACAAAGGCAATAAAAATCCCCACGAAAATATTTGCAAAGGTTAACCATAACATACTCAGGCCATAAAAACCGGCAGCACCTCCAAACCCAACAATGGCAGAGGTAGAGATAAAGGTGGCTCCATAAGCCATGCCCATGACATAAGGATGGATATTTCCGCCTGCCACCATGTAATCGGCCGAAGATTTTGTGTGCTTATAACCAAGATATCCGAGAAAGGCTGTGATTAATATATAAATTGCTAGAACAACAATAAAAATACCCATTTAAGACTCCACCCTTCAAACTATGAAAATTCAGTCATTATTCCAATTGATTAAACCATAAACTACACATAAGAGGGCACTGCCGATGGACAAGAGAAATGCGGCAATGACCCCCGGGTCAGTCAGCCCTAACATAAATCCACCCCGTTTCGATTTGATAAGATAAATTCGAGAGATTATAAACAATTCTTTCCGAATTAAGTGCGTATTATTTCCCTACCATGCTAACATTCTTTACTTTTCTCTAAGGTTGGATCGCTAGACACTATAATACAATTAATTAAAATTCCGTACTACTATCCTTCCTTCTTATTTGCTTTTAAGCGAATTACTAATCAATTTGTCGTAAAAATTACTTCGCTAAAAGGACATGTTGAAATTATAACAGTTGTGTTCTGAACAGACAATACCTTTTTCCGCCTGTATTAAAACACTTTCGCGCAAATATTGCATTTTTTTCAAGGAGAGTAAAACATCCGAGATTTGTTATTATGGATGTTATTGGACTAGAAATCCCTTTTTGTTGTCTTCCCTAAAGGGAAAATAAATAAAACAAGTCTGTAAGCGAAAAAGCTAATAGACTTGTTTTATTTTATTTTCTGAAAGAAGTCTTATCGTATCTAATTCTGAATAGTTTACTAGTAGCGTGAATCGATGCACCGCTTGATAACGCATGGAAATTTACCCAGCGAGGGGGATGTGGTTACTTTGGAGTCTACCAAACTAAAGGGAAATTTATATAGTTTAGGAAATGGCTATTATATTTCTAAAAATGATCCTTTATTTTGGAAAAAACTCTTGATTCAAAGACCTGAAGACAAGGAAGCTATGTATCATGTTGGTTTAGAATATGAAATTGAAGCTAGGAACTATTTGGATAGGTACAATCTTACCAAGACCGATCAGTATTTGGCTTTATATCATAAATTAATGAAACAAGCATTTGAGTTGATCAATCGTTCCTTTAACAAAGGGTTTCTGTCTGCAAGACTGGATGTTCTAAGAATGGAACGAGCCATGAAACTTACAGAAAGAAAGGTCCCTTTTAATATTGAAAAGTCTGACAGTCAAAATGGTAAAATCCGATTATTTCTAGCTTTAATTTTCGGATTAATTCTAGCCATGGTTTTCTTACCTAGGCTTCTAACTACGACCTATCATATAAACAATCATTATCTGTACATGTTGCCGTATGAGGTTATAGAGCGGAAACCTACCACTCTTATTTCCTTTCCTGGCCTTAAAGATCAAGCTAAGGTGATCGTCGTTAAACCTGAGATAAGTAAAGAGTTACTAGTTCATCAACTCGTTGCGGGACTAAAAGCTGACTACGAAATGAAGCCTGTTTCTGAAGCGAAACAGGTAATAGCTATCGATGAAACGAATACGGAAAGAGGGATGGTCTTTTGGGCAGGCGGGGATAAAACTATTCAGGTCTATATTTATCCACAGGAAAGTATAGCGTTTGAGAACACCCAAGAACGTCAATTATGGGAAACGACGACAGTCGTAAGAAGTGCAACATACCAATTCTGCAAAGAAAACGGTTATCTGCCAGAAGATCTTAAAACTCTTATTCAACCTTTCCCCAACAATTATTTAATGGAATTACCGAAGGACCCTTTTAAGTTAAAAAATACTGTGACCTTATCCTCAACAGGAGAGGGCGGGTGGCTATATTCATGGGTGAAGAATCCTGCTAATCAGGACGGGGTAGCTGTTGTAAAAGAGGCAATAAAGCCAAATATACCTTGCGCTAAGGAGATTCCATTTTCTCCTTTAACTATTACAATAAATAAGGGCAACCATACCTTGCTGGTAATTTCCGGAGATCGAATAATTCGGAAATATTCCGTAGCACTTGGAAAAGAGGATTCAACTCCCGAGGGGGATTTTTTTATCTCTAAAAAAATCATGAATCCCGATAAATTTGTACCCCTTGACGAAAATGTATATGGGACAAGGGCCATGGAATTGTCAAATATGAAGTTTGCCATTCATGGAACAAACCTGCCTTCGAGCATTGGGCAAGAAGTTTCTCAGGGCTGTATACGTCTAAATAACTCGGAAATTGAAGATTTATATGCCATAACCCCCTTGTATACTCCTGTTAAGATATCAAAAAGTACTTCACCTATCCAGGGCTTACCTCTACTTGATCCACCCAATATTTACCTGTATGATCGTACTGATAACCCAAAAGAAGAAGACAATCTTAGCGTATATCATTGGGCACACTAATTTAAGGCCAATAGTTATGCACCGTGCCTCATTAAACCTTCTGGAGCGTTCATTACGAAAAGCACTAAACGCGAAAAATGATTCAGGGCGATACTAGATGAATAGTTCCTGTCAGACCAGCAAATAATATCTTCATAAGGGTGCGTAATGGTTGAGCCGAACTATATATGCTGATTTAGGTGTATATGGGTCGAGCAAGATCTTGGGGATGTTGAGTTTTTCATACTCAATCATAGATCGCGAGATATATGCATGTGTAAGAAATCTGGTTATAGGTAGCCGAGAGGTTTATCTATAGTTAGGTAGATATCCTTTAAGGTTGAACGAACCATCAATATGGTTGTGAACTGCTTTATTATGGTCGGAAGATCATAGTTAGGTAACATGCTATGTGTATTGGTGCTAAGGTAGATCATTACGTGCTCTTACAGTTTTAAGTTATAAGAGGCGACCTGCTTCAGGGGCAAGGTCGCCTTCTTGTTTATATTATCTAACTATTAGGTATGCCTAGTTTTCTGCTTTGAGTTATACTGTTTATCAATCAGATTGAGCACTGTTTTGGTACGGCGTTCCGCCCAGCGCAGCTCTGTGGCAACAACCGATACTTCCATTAGGGCTCGTAAATAGAAAACTCCACTCACCTGCCGGTTCCATTCGTCAATGGCTTTATCAAATGATTCCCAGTAGGAAATGTCTTCTGTATAGAAGCCACTACGTTTCTTTTCAGTAAGGCTAAGGCGGAGAGTGCGAATCAGTTCAGTCAGTTTTCCGTGTCCAACCGACAAGACATTCATGATTCCTTGGAATTGTTCACTGATTTCTTGGAGTTCAGCCTCGGAGTACGTCGTTTGCCTGCGTTCGACCCGTTGAGCCGTCATTTGAGTGATGCTTTGACCACGTTCAATAAAGCCTCGACAAATCTCCAAGAGCCGCTCGATTATGGGAGGATTGTCTTCAATGGTTATCTCTTCACGAGCATGCTCGTATATCATCGTTAGATCATCAAGTTGGATAATGAGTTCTTGGGGGTCAAGTTTTTGGTAGGAGGTTAAGGAGCCGGCTTGGATGAAGGTGTGAAGACTTTCTAAGAAAAACGCAGATGAGTTGAAGAGAAGTGATTGAAGGGCATCGAGGAGTTTGGCTTTATATCTGGGTGGAGCTAAAACCCGATTGATTAGCAAGGCTACCCCAAGTCCTACAAAGATACTGAGAGACCGGGATAGGGCATGGTTGAGGAAGGATTCCGGAGGAGAGTCAAGGATGAAAATGATTGAAACTATTCCTAAGACAATGCCGCCGGACCAACCGATCCAGTTACAGATAAGAATAAGGACAATGACAATAGCTCCGATGGATACTGGATTAGCGCCAATGAGAATGCCAATGAATAATGCCAAGGTTGCGGCTAGCAGATGTACACCAATTTGTTGCCAGGCGTTATTCAGAGATTGACTGACAGAAGGTTGCATATTTACAACTGCAGTGATCACAGCAAAGGAAGCCGGTTCGATATGAAAAAGGTTACATAAGAAGAGTGTGGTTGTTACCGCTATTCCTGTTTTGATAGTACGTGCCCCAATGAACATGAAAATTCCTACTTTCAGACTTTCTTATACTAGGTGGAAATTTAACTTTCTGAACTTAAAAGTGCCACTAAGAGTTTATCATAAAGTATGTTTTAAAGTAATCCGAGCTATTCCCTGAACGGGATGTTTTGGAAAATAAAATTATAATTATGGCAAATATTGTACTAGGCCAAATAAAATAAAGGAATTAGCCTAAAGATTGCCGAATAGCAAAATGTTATTCATGATAGAATGGTTCCATTAGACCATTGGTGGAAGGGAGAAAATAAAAGTTTATGCGTATCGTCATTGTTGGAGCCGGAAAAGTAGGATTTAGTTTGGCCCAGCGCTTATCTGAAGAGGGGCATGAAATTACCGTGATTGAGCAGGATGAGGAGCGACGTCTCATCGTTCAAAATAGCTTAGATGTGATGACGATCAGTGGAAACGGAGCTAGTCCGCAATTTTTGGCAGATTATGGTTTGGTAAAAGCCGATCTAATGGTTGCTGTGACAGATCGGGATGAAGTTAATATGATTGCTTGCATGGCGGCCAGACAAGCAGGAATACCTCGAACCATTGCTCGTGTAAGAAATCAGGAATATGCAGGGGAAAATCAGCTGGAATTTAATAAAGCCTTAGGCATAGACCTAACCATTAATCCGGAAATGGTAACAGCCATTGAAATTAGTCGCATTCTTCTCACACCAGCTGCTTTAGATGTAGAAGATTTTGGTGATGGTAAAGTGCGTTTGTTGGAAGTTCGGATTAGAGCACAGTCTCCATTCGTCAATATTCAGCTTAAGAGGTTAACGTTGCCGGACCGAATACTTGTTGTGGGGATTCTGCGTCAGAACCGAATGATCATCCCTAATGGTACGGATTGTTTATTACCTGAGGACAGTGTCTTCTTTGTTGGAGCACAGGAATCGATTGAAGAATTCAGCGAACAATTCGCTGAAAGGAAAACCAAGATTCAACGGGTGATGATCATTGGTGCAGGTCGCATCGGGAGACATCTAGCCAAGATTCTTGATGATGTTGGAATGTCAATTAAAGTTATCGAGAAAAGTCGAGAACGTTGCAACGAATTGGCCAAGAGTATTGATAAAGGACTCGTGCTTTGTGGGGATGGTACAGATATAGACCTTCTAATTGAAGAGGGAGTTGGAGAAACAGATGCGGTAGTTTGTCTTACGAGTGACGATAAGCTTAATTTATTGCTTGCCCTTTTAGCTAAGGATCTGGGAACTCAAAAGACGATTGTCCGAGTGGGTCGTGGAGAATATATGTCTCTCATGGGTAAGGTGGGAGTCGATGTTATACTTTCTCCGAGGCTCTTAACTGCTGGAGTTATTTTGCGTCAAGTCCGGGCTGGTGAGGTTGTCGCAGTATCTCTGCTGGAAGGTGCTAAAGCGGAGGCTATGGAAATCGTGGTCTCTGCCAAGTCTTCGATTATCGGTCGTAAACTAAAAGATGCTAGGATTCCTAGCAATATGTTGATCGGTGCTTTATTGCGTGGAGATGAGTTAATTATTCCTAATGGTTATACTATTCTCCAGCCAGGCGACCGCGTCGTAATCTTTACTTTGCCTAGTTCCATTAAAAAAATAACTAAAATCTTTTAAGGTAGGGTTCTGTAATGAACTATTCATTAGTCGAAGATATCCTTGGCCGTCTGATGGTTGCATATGCAGCTTTCATGGGGGCTCCATTGTTGGTTTCATTGATCTGGCAGGAAAAAAGCATGCTCGCGTTTCTTATCTCCATCGTCGTAACCTTAATTTTAGGAATTAGCCTAGTAGCACATGGTCAGAAAGACGGGCGAATGGGTTTGAGGGAAGGGTTTGTCATTGTCGCCAGTGCTTGGTTACTGACGGGCATAACAGGAGCTTTACCTTATGCTTTGAGTGGAGC
This sequence comes from Peptococcaceae bacterium BRH_c23, assembly GCA_000961805.1. The sequence continues at coordinate 12,636 of LADV01000134.1, forward strand.
TGTACCTACCTATCTTGATGGATTATTTGAAACTGTATCTGGTTTAACCACAACAGGGGCGAGTGTTATTGACAATGTTGAAATCCTCCCTAAGAGCATTCTCCTTTGGCGCAGCATGACCCAGTGGCTTGGGGGTATGGGGATTATAGTGTTGTTTATTGTCTTTCTGCCAAACATGACAGGTACAGTTCATCTGTTTAATGCTGAGGTTCCAGGGCCAATTTCTGAACGCGTTCTTCCCAGAATCCGAGATAATGCCCTAAAACTTTGGCAAATATACTTAGGTTTTACGGTCTTGCAAATCATTCTCCTGATACTTGTGGGTATGACTTGGTTTGATGCTATCAATCATTCCTTTACTACGATGGCGACTGGAGGCTTTTCTACGAAAGGTGCCAGTATTATGTACTATGATAATTGGGGGATTGAACTGATAATCATTATTTTTATGATTATTGCTGGAGGAAACTTTGGCCTTTATTACTTGGCTTGGCGATCAGGGGTAAAAAAGATTCTTAAAGATGTGGAGTTTCAATTCTATCTGCTTATTATTGCAGTCTCAACGCTTACGATTACCTTGAGCTTGTGGTGGACGATGGGTACTGGGGTTAGCAATTCACTGCGGCAGGCGCTCTTTCAGGTTGCTTCGATTATGACCACAACGGGGTACGCTTCGGCTGACTTTAATCAGTGGCCTTCTGTAAGCAAGTTCATCCTATTATGCCTGATGTTTATCGGTGGAAGTGCGGGATCTACTGCTGGTGGAATAAAAGTTTCTCGAATTATCCTACTGTTTAAACTAGGTTGGGCTGAGTTGAAAAGGGCAATCCACCCAAAAGCAGTCATTAATGTACGCTTTGCCAAAAGGTCAGTTGATCCTCTTGTTTTAAATACCGTGGCTGTTTTCTTCTTTCTCTTTCTCAGTATTTTTGCCTTTGCTACCTTGCTTATTACAGCAACAGGATTAGAACCGTTTGATGCCATGAGTGCGGTGGCAGCTACCTTGGGGAATGTTGGTCCGGGATTTGGGGTGGTTGGTCCGATGACCACGTTTTCTTCCATTAACGCCTTTGGAGAAAGCGTTCTTATTCTTTGCATGTTGCTTGGTCGATTGGAGCTCTTTACCTTGCTGGTGCTAATTCAGCCAGAGTTCTGGCGTAGTCGTAAAGGGTGGTAGGGAGTTTTTTCTACATGTTCACGTGATGGGAGTTTAGTGGGAGGAGGAAGAGAGAAAAATGATGGTAATACAAAAAGCCGAGGAAGCAGATTTTGAACAAATTTGGACTATTTTGCAGGAAGTTTTTCAAAAGGGGGATACTTATGCTTTCTCACCTGACATTACTAGGGAGGAAGTCTTCCATATTTGGATGGAGGTCCCTTTGGACACATATGTTGCAATCGAGAACGACCTCATAGTGGGCACCTATTTTTTGAAACCCAACCAACCGAGTTTAGGTTCTCACGTTTGCAATGTTGGATATACTGTCAGTGCTCAAGCCCGTGGTAAAGGGGTAGGTAGACTGATGTGTGAGCATTCTCTAAACGAGGCTAAGGCGTATGGATTCAAAGCAATGCAGTATAATTGTGTCGTAAGTACAAATCAAGTGGCTGTTGAATTATGGAAAAAATGTGGGTTTGAGATTGTTGGTACAATTCCCAAAGCATTTAACCACAAAGAGCAGGGACTGGTAGATGCGTTTGTGATGTATCAGTGGTTGAGTCAGGGATAAGGCAATAAGGATATTGTATTCTATTCAATAAAGAAAACTTGGCTAGCGCCAAGCCTTCAGGCGCAGGCGGTCGGTCGAATGCTAAGCCATTCATGGCGCATTCGACACTAGACACGTCCTGTGTCGTCGCCTTAGTTCACTTTATGCGCTGGCCATGGATGGCCGAGTGTCCCTGTAGCCATGGATGGCGAGAAGGACCTTCCAGAAAGTATATAATTAAAAATTGTACTTTCTGACTAGTATAAAAGAGCCTTTACTTGGATTTACCAAGTAAAGGCTAATAATTTTTAATAGTAAAATCACCTTACCAGCTTCATGTTGAGTCTTTACTATGCCCCACATTTTGATGACACGTAAGACACGAAGTCTTATTCTTTAAAATTTCTGAATGCGGAAACTTTGGCGCAAGATCTCCGGAAGTAAGGAGAAGATTCTTTGCCTTGGGATACTCGCCACTGGTATGGCAGGAAATACAAGCTTCTGGATTTAGTCTTGTGTGTAACTTGTTAGGGTACTGGTTAGAAACATGCAAATATAATTCCTTTAATCCGCCAACCTTGCGCTTAACATAACCAATTGTGCCTGGATCGGCATGACATCTTAAGCAAGTAACATCTTTGTGTTTTCCCTGAGACCATGAGGTTACAGAAGGACTAATTTGATGACAACTTGCGCAAAAATTTGGTTGGGAAGTGTAGTGCATTCCTGCATAGGCTATTATCCCTAGAAGTACCACTGCCAAAGTTAAATAAATAACGACTTTTCTGATCTTTTTACTGGGCACGTCATGTTGTTCTTCACGGAATTTTTCAGCATCATTAAAAGAGGACAAAGCACTCAGCTCCTTATTCCCTAATAATCTCTTTAATCTACACCAAACAAGTAGTTAACGGACTTATAGTTCCCTCATTCTTCGCAATATATAATCATGATGGAAAATAATAAGAAGAAATTTAATTTTTGAAGCTTAGAAGGATAAGGTTGTCCTATGTTGAATTCTGCTGAGTAAAGCAATTTTTGTCCCCTTATCCCGCCCGTACCACAATTGGGGTAGCATCGTTGCCGCTATCAGCCCAAGTAGAAATTGAAATGATCGCTAAAAGAGGAGCCTCATAAGAGAAAGGAATTTGGCAGCATGGTTGAGCGACACGCTATAAAATATTTAGCACCAGGATGGTTTGCAGTGATCATGGGCACAGGAGGTCTTGTCAATATCTTAAATCAATGGCAAAATGCCTTTCCTGTCGCACATCTTCTGAGTTTACTGTTTGCTACTTTGGCGGGTGCCCTTTATTTTCTTGTTCTTGCCCCCTGGATTATGCGCTGGATATCCTTTTTTGAATATGCACGGAGAGACCTTCACCATCGTGATGTTTGGTATAGGCTTCTTTTTGTTTCTATTTATTAGTTCGATAATTTTTGTTCGCTTGGCGCAATATCCTCTACCCCCAGCCGAATTGACCCCTTCTTTTGGAATCCTGTTGAGTGCAGTGGGGCTGGCAGTTATTGCTATTATCGATACTGCAAAAAGTGCTCAAAACCTCGGAGTGGTAAACTACGTAGACCTAGCTTATCTAGGAGCAGCGATCATCTGGGGTTTTGGTGTTTGGGTTATCGGAATCATAGGGATGATTTCTTTTTATCATTTCCGAAGAGGAGGAATTCCATTTAGTTTGGGATGGTGGGCATTTATCTTTCCTTTGGCCGCCTATACCATCGCCAGCCAAAAAGTTGCGATAATTTTCTCGACGCCATTAACCTATTGGTTCAGTGCAATTTTGACGATATTTCTCTTGCTTCTCTGGCTTTATGTGTTTAGCAATACAGTGATAGGAGTATTGAGTGGCAGACTTTTCATGGGTAGTCCGATTTCTCAAACGAACAAGTGAAGATAGGCCGATTAGCGATTTAAACAAGAATAAGCTATGATTGTTGTATTACATTAAAAGCAGATTTTCGAAAGGTTGGGATAGCAATGGCAGTAAAGGCGCACCGAATCTATGCCGAAGAGTGGAATCCATCAGAGGAACAAATCAATCGGATTTTCCCAATTGAAGACTTGAAATCAGAAATAGGCCGGGACCCAGGTATCAAGGTGTTGCGTGACGATGAAATAAGATTAGAATATCCCAGTCAATATAATATTTCCGTACAAGCAAGAGCACATAATCTATCACTTGTGCAATTATTACAAGAGTACTATACCACTTATCGTGATAGTCCCGAGTTAGCAGGTTTATTAGGGATCCAAATACCACAGATCATGTGGGTCGACACCTTAGGATATGACGAAAAGATTATCAGTCTGCATGTTTCTAAGATAAACAAACAAGAGGTGTTCATCAATGATATAGTTTTAGTCAAAAATGAGGATTTTGATCTATTAAGTGACACCGTGATGGATACTATTCTGAATAATTTGCGAGTATTTGCCAAGGAACAAGGGGCAAAGTACTTATCAGGGTATGCAGCTAATTACACTACTTTGAACCTCTTGAAAAGTAAGGGCTTTAAAGACGATAAGCGAGAGAATATGGGAAATGATTATTTATTCAGAATAGCCGCTATCGGTGGTGAACAGTGGCCCTTCTATGATGAATTGATCTAAGTAAGGATTCTTTACTTTCCGGCATTGGAGGAATAGTTATGACCCATAAGATAACAATCTTTTCAGATTTTTTATGACCCTTTTGCATGATTGGGAAAGTCCCACTTGACCAGTTGAGGCTTTAGAAAAACTTCTGGTGAATGACGGCCTATCACTAAAATAGAATCCCTAGGAAAGAGTAAAAAAGGAGTATGAGCAGAGGAGAGTTTTGAGAGATGGAATTGACGGATGAACAGAAAAAATCTCTTTTAGGTCAGGGATATATTGCGTCTGAAGATGGAGTGCATTTTGCCTGTAGGGTTTTAGTCCCTGCAGGGAAAATGACTGCCCAAGCAGCACGAAAGATTTCCGAAGTAAGTGAGAAATATGGCAGAGGTCACTTAGTTTAACCCAAAGGCTTAACGTTGAAATTCCTTGGATACAGTATCAAGATTTGGCTAATGTTACTAAGGAGCTCAATGAAGTAGGCCTAGCTATTGGAGGCACAGGGTTAAGGGTTAGACCAGTACTTACCTGTAAAGGGACGATTTGTAAAAGGGGATTACTGGACACTGATGCACTAGCTCAAGCGATCGACGAACGCTTCTATAATGAGTATTACAAAGTAATGTTACCTAATAAATTAAGAATTATTATTAGTGGGTGTAGTAATAGCTGTTCAAAGCCTCAAATTGGATGCATTGGCTTGCAAGGCAGAACCCCAAATCAACTGGCTATTAGCATGGGGGGAATGTTTGGTAAAGATCACGTAATGGGAAGAGAGTTACCAGGGCTTTATTCGAGCAATGATGCTCTGGCTATGATCGATAAAGCGATTGCTTATTATCGTGACAACGGTCTTAAAGGGGAACGATTTGCCATGATGATAGAGCGAATTGGCTTCGAAGTCGTAGTGGACTTCCTATGCGGAAAACCCTGAGATTTATGTGGCGTGGAAAGGTCCCGTTGACGTGCTTATGCACTCTCTTTACAAATAGGGCTTTGGGAGTGAAGTCATGAGGGGAGTATGATATATGCACTCTAAAAAACATGTTCTTGTGATGACCGCCGTCTCTGCTGAGAGGGATGCGGTGTTACGTGGTCTAAAAGGGGATACAAGAATTGTGGTCTTGACAGCAGGTGTCGGTTCGGTAATTGCAGCAGTTAACACAGTCAAAGCGTTAGCAAGTGCAGAGTACGGCTTGGTTATTTGTGCAGGTATTGGGGGAGGCTTTTCTGGTAAAGCTGAGGTGGGTTCACTCGTGGTGGCGACTGAGATCATCGCCGCTGACTTGGGGGTTGAAACCTCAGAGGGTTTTTGTAGTTTAGATGAGTTGGGTTTCGGTTTTACACGTGTTCAAATTGAGGCTAACCTAGTGAACCGCTTCACCCAAGCTCTGCGCGAGGCAAGATTGTCCGTTAGTACAGGCCCGGTACTCACGGTATCAACCGTCACCGGTACTGCAGCGAGTACCGCAGAACTGGCGGCTAGAATACCGGGAGCCGCTGCTGAAGCGATGGAGGGGTATGGTGTCGGATTGGCGGCGCAGGATCGAGGGTTGCCGGTTCTGGAGATTCGCGCGATCTCAAACATGGTAGGACCGCGTGATCGCTCCGCTTGGCGAATTAAAGAGGCATTAGATGTGTTGGAAGCTGCGAGCGCAGTTTTGACGGAGGTACTAGTATGAAAATTGCATTCTCTCCTTGTCCCAATGACACGTTTGTTTTTCACGCCTGGGTACACGGACTAATACCTGGTGCACCTCAGCTTGATGTAACTTACGCGGATATTGATATCACGAATACTTTAGCAGCCGGTTCCGATGGACCAGATGTTGTTAAGATCTCCTATGCAGCCTTACCTTGGGTCTTGTCCGAGTATGCACTTTTGCCATGTGGAGGTGCCTTAGGTAAGGGCTGTGGACCGCTGGTGCTTACATCAGACAAAACAGGTAGTACCAATGATCCGGCAAGGTTACGGAACAAACGAGTGGCGGTTCCGAGTGAACGATCTACCGCATACTTGCTTTTTCGATTATGGGCAACTCAACATGTGCCAGGGGGAGTGGGGGAGATAGTAGTTCTGCCGTTTCACGAGATTATGCCGGCGGTGCGTGACGGTTTGGTTGATGCTGGGCTTGTGATTCACGAGGCACGCTTCACCTATCCTTCATTTGGGCTAACCCTTTTAGCTGACTTAGGAAATTGGTGGGAGAAAGATACTAACCTGCCAATCCCATTGGGCGCGATCATTGCTCGACGATCGCTAGACCTATCGGCAATCACAAGCTGGATTCAGGCATCGGTCAAGTATGCTTGGGCTCACCCAGATGAATCGAAAGAGTACATTCTCCAGCATAGCCAAGAATTGTCCACCGAAGTGACAAAAGCACACATAAAACTTTACGTCAATGAATTCACCGAGAATATAGGTGAGACAGGGTATAAAGCGGTGTCAACCTTGTTAAACAGGGCCTCTCAAGAAGGGATAGTGCCTAAGGTAAATTTGGAGGCACTATATTTGTAGCTTAAACCGAAGAAAAGGAAATTGCCATCTTGTAAAGGATGGCAATTTTCAAGTTACTTAAAAAGAAAAAAAGGAAGAGTACGATGACGAAAATCGAAAGAATACTGGCCGCTACACGCTTTGAGTGGGTGGATCGAATACCTAATGGAGAGTTTTATCTTGAAGATGGATTTGTAAGCAAGTTATTAGGGCTTAAGGAAAAGGTGAGGTTTGAAGACAGGGTGAAGGCTTGTGAACTTTGTGGGCTAGATGCGTTAGCTTTTTCACCTTCCCCCTCGCAAGTAGACAAAGCTCTGGTTTGGGAAGGGCTTGAACAATGGAGAAAAGAGACGGATTTTTTTATTTTTGCCATTATCGACGGTCCTTTTCAGGGCGCTGCTAAGCTGTTCTCTTCGTTTACGGATTATTTGCTGGCCATTGCTCGACGTGACCCGGTAATTCCCGAACTCGTAGCTAAGGCAATTGCTGAGAATATTGCCCGGGGCTTAAATGCCCTAGTTTCTGGGGCAAATGGAATCATTATAGCAGACGATATAGCCTATCAGGGTGGTACATTTATTTCCCCTACTGCTCTGCGCCAAGACTTTTTTCCTGGCCTTAAGGACCAGGTTGATGTGTTACGGGCCCAAAAAGCTCCAGTTTTCTTCCATGCCGATGGGAATTTGCTCCCGGTCTTAAGCGATCTTGTCAATTCGGGTGTTGACGGTTTGCATTCCTTGGATTTTTCTTCGCTTGCCAATATAGCCAAGGCCAAAGTAATCACTGAAAAGAGCCTTTGTTTAATGGGAGGCTATGATCTCGGGTGGTTTGGAGAGGAGACGCGGAGAGATAGAGCGCAGGAATTATTAGCAGTGACTGCCAAGGGTGGAGGATATATCTTTGGTACTAGTGCGGGAATAGTCGGGAGTGATCTCGAGGTAAAAGAGGTTTTGGATGTCTATCAATATGTACAGAGCTATGCACTAAAAGAACTATGAGATAACGGGGCATTGAAGTCTAGACAAATTCACAATAGTTCGTTAGAATAGAACATGTAGAATTGCCTGTGAGTTGTTTCACAGGTATGTAGTAAGGAAGAATGGGTAGCGTGGGTTTTTTTGAAGAAGTATGACCCACTAAAGTAGGAGTCTGACGATTGAATGAAGGATGGTAGAATATGAAGCATTTAGCGGCTGTGCTAATGTAGCTATCCTTTTGTGGTAGCTATTTTTGTTTTTTAAGTATTATAGAGATATACCCCAATTTTCTTGAGAGAAAGGTTGATTGAGCGTGATCTGGAATATTGAGCAAGAATGTATGAGCCGTAGCCGTTTAGAAGAAATACAATTGGAACGTCTAAAGTGGACAGTCAATAGAGTATACAACAAGGTACCTCATTATAGGGGTAAATTTGAGAAGTTAGGGATAACCCCTGAGAAGATCAAGTCCTTAGATGACCTCAAGCAGTTACCATTTACGACTAAAGAAGATTTAAGGAGCAACTATCCTTTTGGTCTGTTTGCTGCCCCTCAAAGAGAGATAGTGCGCGTGCATGCTTCATCAGGTACCACCGGTCGTCCTGTGGTTGTTGGCTATACGGCAAATGACCTCAATACCTGGACTGATCTTACTGCCCGGATGGTTACACTGGCTGGGGTGACCTCAGAAGATGTTGCTCAGATTGCCTTTAATTATGGTCTGTTCACTGGGGGATTTGGCCTCCATTATGGATTGGAAAGAGCTGGTGCCCTCGTGGTCCCCGTTTCAGGAGGGAATACTGAACGACAACTCATGTTAATGCAGGATTTTGGCACGACTGTGCTGATTTCAACTCCTAGCTACTCTTTGTATATTGCGGAAGTTGCGGAGAAGATGGGTATAGATATTTCCACTTTAAAATTGAAGATTGGGCTGTTCGGTGGTGAACCTTGGACAGAGGAAATGCGTAGGGAGATCGAATCAAGGCTTCACATTCTTGCTACGGATAACTACGGCCTTAGTGAAGTCATGGGGCCGGGCGTAGCCGGAGAATGCACCTACAAATGTGGTCATCACATTGCAGAGGACCATTTCATCATTGAGACGATTGATCCCGATACAGGTGAAGTGCTCGAACCAGGTCAAGAAGGGGAGTTAGTCTTTACTTCTTTGACCAAAGAAGCCTTTCCAGTAATCCGGTTTCGGACCAAGGATATTTCTTGCATTAACCAGGAACCCTGTCAGTGTGGTCGGAGTACTGCTCGAATGAGAAAAGTTGTCGGTCGCACGGATGACATGCTGATTATTCGTGGGGTTAATGTTTTTCCCTCTCAAATTGAAAGCGTCCTGATGACCATAGAAGGGATCAGTCCACATTATGTGATCAATGTCCACAGGCGTAACTTCCTCGACGAATTGGAAGTCTTGGTGGAACTTAACCGTGAAGACCTTCTCGAGCCGTATTCTAAACTGGAAGACTTCTCGGGATACATCCGTCAGAAACTCCACAGTGTCCTTTCCATAAATGTGCGTTTGAAAATTGTCCAGCCAGGAACCTTGGAGCGAAGTGCTGGAAAAGCTAAACGGGTCTTTGATTATCGTGACCAACCAATGTAAATAATCGAGGGTAACCTTGTATAAAAGTCCTTGTTCCTCAGGGGACAGGGTCTTTTCTGTTTTTTTCCAAGTAAACACTGTTCGAAGACACAAAAAAACTTTATACTACAGTTGGATGTAACTTTTTGGAGGCAATTGCAGAGCATGACGATAAAAGCTTACCACAGCCTAAGTGAGAGGGTTCTCAATGAGGTACTGAACCTAGAGAATGTTTGTCTTGATTATGATAATCTCAAAGGGAGTCTTTTTTTAGATCCTTCCTTAAACTTTGATCAGACTATTAATAGTTTTCACCTTTGCTATGAAAAAGGTGAGTTGATAAGCATGATATCCATGTTCATCCCTACAAGGCAAGAGGCGGAGATTTCGGCTTATACTCTGCCTAAGTTTAGAGAAAATGGCTATTTCAAGGCGTTATTAGCGAATGCTGTGGAGGAATTAAGGAAATTTGAGATTCCGGACATCCTGTTTGTCTGTGAAAAACCCTCGATTTCGGGTAAAAAGGTCCTCGCAGCTCTCAATGCTGAGTATGAACATACTGAATATTTCATGAGATTCAATAAGTCAAGATATGCAGCAAGAGATACGTATCGTTTGTTATGGCGAAAAGCAGAGCTCAAGGACCTTGAAAAAACGATTACAACCAGCATGAGGATTTTCGATGATAGTTACGAAGATGCTAAGAGCTTATTGGAAAAGTGTTTCGAATCGGAAACTCGCGAACAGCATCTAGTCGTCTTAAACGATGAGATCGTTGGGATTGGTTCAGCAAATATAGAAGGAGAAGACGTGTCGATATTTGGTCTGGGGCTTATCCCTGAATATCGGGGCCAGGGATACGGAAATGAGCTGCTCCACCTAATCATAGACGATTTATTGCAAAGAGGAAGAACAGACCTCACGATTGAGGTAAATAGTGAGAATGCAAATGCCTTAGGACTATACCAAAAAACCGGTTTTTATATCGAGGTTGCTTATGAGTATTACCGTAAAAAAGTTTGCTGAATAAGTTAACTTTTTTGGGAGAAATGAAAGGGAACGTGGACTTATGTGTTTGATCTTTTTTGCCTATGACTGCCACCCGCACTATCGCTTAATACTAGCAGCTAATAGAGATGAGTATTTTCATCGACCGACAGAACGTGCTCATTTCTGGCAGTCTAACCCTCGTGTCTTAGCGGGTAGAGATTTAGAGATGCTGGGAACCTGGATGGGAATAACTCGTTCAGGCCGTTTTGCAGCACTGACAAACTTTCGAGATCCCTTAGCACAGATTACGAATGCGAAATCTAGAGGAACGTTAGTCAGTGGCTTCTTATGCATGAATGAATACCCAATCAGATACCTACAAGAAGTCGAACTTAGCCGAGATCTCTATAATCCGTTTAATCTCTTAGTGGGCGATTCATCGAATCTAATGTATTATTGTCATCAAACGTCGGAAGTTAAGGTTCTCAAGCCTGGGATATATGGTCTTAGTAATCATCGTCTTGATACTCCTTGGCCTAAAGTCCAAAAAAGCAAACAAGCTTTAGCAAATTACATAAACAATAAAACCTTGATCGAAGCTCAGGCACTCTTTGAAATCTTAGCAGATGATAAAATGGCTCAGGATCACGAATTGCCGGATACTGGAATTAGTTATGAGTTCGAGAAATTGCTATCCTCAATCTTTATTCAAGGAACTGATTATGGAACTAGGTCTTCGACGGTTCTATTAATTGGTCGCAACGATCGTGTGACCTTTAAAGAGAGAAGTTTTATGCAAAGTCCAAAAAACTTTGTTGATGTTTGTTATGAGTTTGACTTAAAAAGTAGAAACCAACTGAACTCCTCTTTATAGCCTTCATAGCTTCAGATAGCTATTTCCTAAATAGCGACAGTATGAAAATGCGAATGTCAAAGAACAAATAATAAATAATAAATAATAATAAAGAAGGTACTGCGATGTTAAACAAGAATCAGAAACCTGTGATCCTTGCGGAGCAGGTTCAATCTTCGCTTGCTAATCTCGAGCCACTCTCTAGGAAAGTATTCTTGTCTCTTAAACCACCCAGCCCACAAGATAACCGAGCGGATGTCGACCAAGTGCGCCATACGCTGGAGCGAAGCTACGGCTTGGTCAGTGTGCCTCTAGCACTTATGCCAAGGATACCGGGCATATGCCGGAGCGCCAATTGGCAGATCACAGCCACCTTGGGAGATACTGGACAAGGTTGGACCTTAATTGATATAGAGCCTGGAGATACTACCCAAGAGCACTTCGGGCTGGCTATAGACATTGGAACGACAACTGTGGTTGTGTACTTAATTAATCTCTGTGATGGCACAGTCCTTAGGCATGCCGCAGACTATAATGACCAAATTGTTATGGGTGAGGACATTTTGACCCGCATTCGTCATGCCGCAGAACTTGACGGTTTAGCAAGGCTGCAGAAAGCGGTTGTGGATACCTTAAATCGATTGATAAAGCGTCTTTACCCGCTTACTAGCAAAACAAGTAAAATTACCGCTGCAGCTATCGGGGCCAATACGACTATGATTCATCTCTTGCTAGATCTGGACCCAGCTTCTATTTGCCGCGCTCCCTATACTCCAGTCGTTAACAGGCCAGGAATAATTCCGGCCAGAGAAATAGGACTTGAGATTCACCCCTCAGCCCCAGTCTATTGCCTGCCTAGTATCGGAAGTTATCTTGGTGGAGACGTCATAGGGGGAATATTAGTCAGTGGTATGCATCAACAGTCGGACATTTCCCTGTTTGTGGACATTGGCACGAATGGGGAGATCGTACTAGGGAATGAAGAGTGGCTTGTCGCTTGTGCCGGAGCAGCTGGGCCCGCTCTAGAAGGTGGGGTTACAACCTATGGAATGCGAGCAGAACCAGGAGCGGTAGATCATGTTTCCATAGATCCGAAGACTGGCTGGGTGGACTATTCGACCGTCGGCAATCTCCCTGCCCGAGGTATCTGTGGCTCGGGTTTGGTGGACACACTTGCCGAACTTTTCCTTAACGGCTTCATTAATCGATCTGCTCGTTTTCAGAACGGTCAGCAGGAATTTGTCGTCGTCCCTGCCCATAAAACTGCCTCAGGGGAAGACATTGTTATTTCGCAAGTCGATATTAACAATTTCATGGCTACGAAAGGGGCTGTCAACGCGGCTACGGATCTGTTAATGGAAAATGTCGGCTGTGCTTGGCAAGAAATTAGCCATTTCTATGCCGCTGGAGCGTTTGGGCAGTATTTGCCCATCGAGTCAGCCGTTACCATCGGTCTCTACCCGGACCTTCCGCGTTCAGCGATTGTACGCCTGGGCAATAGTTCAGGTGAAGCAGCTCGCCAAGTGCTCCTATCCCGTACCAAGCGACTGGAAGCAGAAGGGATCGCAGGGAAGGTGACTTATTTCGAGCTGAATGCTAATTCCGCTTTCATGGATAAGTTCAGTGGCAGTAAATTTCTTCCTCATACCGACTTAGATCGTTATCCTAGTGTCAAAAGACGTCTGCAAACACGCGCCTAACCTCAGAGTAAGGTTTAATAAACACCGAGTAAAAAAGCAGAAGATCCTACAATGCAATAGGATGAAGCCCCTGTCGCGGCAGGTCTTCATACCTTTTTAAAGGGTTTCGCTGACAAGGGCTGACCACTTTTTCCCTTTATAAGCGTTATAGCCTCGTGTATGGGCATACCCGTAAATTTTAGTACCCATAGAATCTTTTTCAAAAAGATAACCGTAGGTTTCCCCTTGAATCGCAAGTTGAGCCGCCTTAAGATGCTTTAAATTCTCAGTGAGAATACCCTTGCGGTTTCGGCAGGCAATCACGTAGCCAGAGTTGTTAATAATGAATATGTCCCCGTTCTTCCCAATGCGAGCGGAATCGATAATGTCGTAGATATAGTCCCAGTTGAATCGTGTAGAAAAATACCCCAATACTTGGCCCTCGTCACTAAGGATAGGGCAGGTATAAGCCACGGTATGTGACTTACCAACCGTCGAATAGTAAAGATCACTTACCGATATGGCGTTTTCAGCCTTGGCAATTATAAACCAGCTTCTATCCGCCATATTCTGACCGATGAGTTCGTGGTGAACACCAGCTGCAACGATTGTGCCTTCAGGATCCAGTACATAAAGATCAAGATAGACTTCATAAATGTCAACTAGCTTTTTTAAGAGAGCGTTTGCTATAGCAGTGCGATCGGAAGTGGTTTTACTAAAGCAGTTCTTTAATAGACGTAGAGAATTGCAAGTAATTTCGGATTGACTATTCGAGTACTTTCATAATTAATTCTCGTATTCGGAATTGGGCACTTCAAACGATAAATTGCTAAAGGTTAGCACATCCTTGAATTCGATAAAATTGTAGTGGTTTGTTTGGGCTTTCTCCATGAGGAGAGAGATGGGGGTCGTAGTCAGGATAACATCCTTGGGCTGGAGTAATTGGTCGATTAGGCCAAAATGCTGGGAGTTAAAGCGGATAGCAATGTGAATCTCATTTTCCCAAGTTATCTGAAGGACATAGGCATCCTTAAGTTCAGTTGCAAACCAATGATAGGTATATCCAGAAAGGCCAGACTGGTTGACTGCCCTGACTTGTTCACCAAATTCCTTAACATATAGAATAAGCACATCGCGACCATTTTCGAGTTTGCCAAAGGCAGATTGTTCAGGTGAATAAGCCTGAGTATACATCGAAATCCCCCAATTCATTTGCCACTTCTTAGCTTGATTCAATATGCTGTTATTATAGACTATTTATTTGAGAGAATAAAGTAACTTAAGAGGGAAAAACGTCACTTAGCAGGAAATTCATCACTGAAGAAGTGTAATTTAAGCTTGAGATATTGGATAAATAAAGATTGCGGAAAGAAGGAAAATCAATGGAAAACTCTTGTGGAACGACGAAGGCTAATGTCTTTGAGACCACCGAGGTGAATGGTATCCCTGTGTATTATGGTGCAGGAGTTAATCCCGTTAATTCCCCTGCTCAGTTTTTCGTGGCTTGGGGCAAGGGGGTTCTGGCCAGTGGTTTGATTCACACCTTTAACAGTCAATCAGAGGAACAAGGGGCATTATGGTTTATTGATGAAGACGAGGCTGAGGCCCAATATAACAGGATACAGAAGCTCTTGGCAGGCTTAGCATAGACTAACATCTGCACTCAAAAGCGCAGGAGCTCAGATTATGTATATCGGTTTTTTCGAACATTCTTAAGATTACAATAGCAAACGTTCGAAAAAAATGTTGACCTCTGTCTGGATTTCTAGTAAAATGTAAACAGACAAGTGAATATTAGTTCATATAATAGCAGAGATAAGGTCTGCAAGTTTCTACCGGGCTGCCGTAAAATTGTCCGACTATGAGCGAAAGTGTACCTAGGGCAACGAGTCCAAGTAACACAGATAGTTATGACTTATCCAGGAGGTCAATATCTGTATTCGGATTATTCCGTTGAGTAAATTTGCGATTGGCAAACCCAGGCTGACAGGTTTCTCTCACTTCATCTGAGTAGAATCTGTTCGCTTGGGTTTTCTTTTTGTACACTTAGATCCAGCCTATTCGTTTTAACAGCACATCACTAGTGATAATTCTAGAACATACGGCCTACCAATGAAGGGAGGATATCGAAAGTCGTCGATAATCTAGAGTAAGATAGGCTTAGTCTTGTGAATTCATTGATGCACACTGATAAATGAGTGATCAATTAGTGGGATATTGGAAATGCTTAATAATAATGCAATAGTAAATGGAGGAAGAACACTAATGCGTAATAAAGAAATGTTACTAGTCCCAGGGCCAACACCAGTTGTAGATGAAATATATGATGCTTTATCCAGTGAGACAATGGGGCACACTGATCCTCGATTTGCCAAGATTTTTAAGAACAGCATAGAGTTAAGTAAGCAAATGTACAACACGGATGGAGAAGTTTTTATTATTGCGGGTTCAGGGACCTTGGCGATGGAAATGGCTATTATCAATACTGTTGCTCCAGGGGAGAAGTTGTTAGTCGTCAGCCATGGCTATTTTGGGGACCGCTTTATTCCATTGGCAAAAGTTTTCGGTATCCAAGTGGAGGCTCTTCAAGCGGAGTGGGGCCAGCAGATCAGTAAGGAATTAGTGGAAGAAAAATTGGCTGAGGGTGGTTTCAAGGCAGTAACCGTGACTCATGTTGACACGTCAACTGGAGTTATGGCAAATGTTGAAGACTTACTCCCGGTAGTTAAAAAAGCAGGTGCGCTCTTTATTCTTGATGGAGTATGTGCTTCTGCTGCCTTAGAAGAGGATATGCAAAAAACATACGGACACCCAGATTACAAGATAGATGTTGTGTTAACCGGCTCCCAGAAAGCGATTGGGGTTCCACCGGGACTTGGAATTGTGGCTTTTGGACCAAAAGCTTTGGCTGCACGTGAAGCGATGCCTTCAGTAATGGGGTACTATACAGATATTAAGAATTGGCTTCCAGTTATGAACGAGCCTGTGAAATACTTTGCTACGCCCCCGGTTAACATGATCTATGCCTTTAATAAGGGCATGGAGATGGTTATGGCCGAAGGACTTGATACCCGTTATCGTCGCCATTTAGCTTTAGGACGAGCAGTGAGAGCCGGTCTTAAAGTCTATGGCATGAAGCCTCTTGCTGCTGAAGATGTTGCGGCTCCGACATTAAGTTGTATAATCTATCCTGAGGGTTTAAATGATGCGGAGTTCCGTTCAAAGTTAGCTTCGAAAGGCGTGGTCGTGGCTGGGGCTTTAGCTGCTTTAGCTGGAAAGGCTTTCCGAATTGGGCATATGGGCAATGCCACTGAAGAAATGTTTATTAAAGCACTAGAACTCGTTGGTAGGACTCTTCAAGAGATGGGGTATGAGGCCAACATCGATGCTGCAGTCGACGAGTTCAAAGGAATTTATCACTCGGCCTAAAGGTACTTTATTACCGCGACTTGAATAACATAAGGACCTTTCTCGTACTAGTCAGAAATTACCAATTAAGGCGACCGCCGGCGACTGATGTCTTGGCGTTCGCTATGTTTTTTTAAGAAACAAAGCTGTAAGAATGAACTGGCAGCCTTGTTTTTAAACAATCATGCAAAGTATAATGATTGGAGAATAAGCTATCAGATCGAACAATCTACATAAAATAGTAATTAATGTTCGGAAAATGTGTTGACCTCTGTAATTATATCTTGTAAAATAAACTCAAGATCAACAAATGAATAGTGTTCATATAGTAGCAGAGATATGGTCTGCAAGTTTCTACCGGACTGCCGTAAATGGTCCGACTATGAGCGAAAGATGTACTAGGGCATAGTCCTTATATGTACAGATCCAAAGACTTTCTTAGTACTAGTCAGAAAGTATAACTTTTCGTTGCATACTTTCTGAAGCATAAGTGCAACTAAGGCTACCGCCTGCGCCTGATGGCTTGGCGCTAGCCAAATTTTCTTTAGAAGTCTAACTTTGTTTTTGGATTAAACCGCAGGGTCATCCCAGGCGGGCAGATTTCTCTCACCAATTTGAGTTGAAAACTGTTCGCCTGGGTTTGTTTTTTCTGCAAATTACTATAGGTAATGTAAGGAGGAGTAGGCGTGTTTACAATCCTTGATTTGGTTCAACCAGATAACCTAGCAGAAGCTTATCAGATCCTATCTGATAAACAAAATAACACCATTCTTGGGGGCTGTGCTTTTCTGAAGATGGGTAAAAAACGAATTAATAAAGGAATAGATCTTACGAACCTTAATCTTAGTTATATTCAGGAGAAAGATGGTTTTATAGAGATCGGGGCTATGACAAGCCTCAGAGAACTTGAAACTCACCCCTTGGTAAAGGAATATTATAATGGGGTGCTTCCTAAATCCGTTCGGGACATCATCGGAGTGCAATTTAGAAACGGCGTTACTGTGGGTGCTTCGGTTTATTCTAAGTACGGTTTTTCTGATTTGATCACGGCGTTGTTGTCCTTGGATACGGAGGTTGAGTTATTTAAGGCTGGAAGAATGCCCTTGGTGGACTTCCTAGCTAGGCCAAAAGAAAAGGACCTGCTCGTTAGATTATGGATTAAGAAAACTATGCGTCAAGCAACCTACCTGAGTTTTAGAAATTCTGCCAGCGATTATTCGGTCTTAAATGTGGCAGTCTCTACGCTTGATAATCGGTGGACGATCGCGGTGGGCGCCAGACCGAGTAGAGCCGCTATTGCCGTAAGTGCTTCCGCAATGTTATCTCAGGATGTTCTAACGTCAGAGAAGATTGAAAAGGTAGCGCAAAGAGCATCAGAAGAAATATCGTTTGGAACGAATACGAGGGGAACGGCCACTTATCGGAAAGCCCTTTGCAAAGCGCTTGTCAAACGGGGAATAATGGAGGTGTTGGCATGAAAATCGAACTAACGATTAATGATAAAGTGGTTAAATGGGATGTTGCAAACGATGAGTTTCTAGCGGATACCCTAAGATCCCATGGACTCTTGAGTGTTAAAAAGGCTTGTGAGACAAGTTGTTGTGGGCTTTGTACTATTTGGATTGATGGTAAATCGATGCTTTCATGTTCGATACTTTCTTTGCGGGCACACGGTAAGAAAATCACAACCATAGAAGGACTTCCCAAGGAAGCAGAGGAATTTGCTCGAATACTCAGCGCGGAAGGGGCAGAACAATGCGGTTTTTGTAGCCCTGGTTTTATCATGAATGTGCTAGCAATGAAAAATGAGCTGGTCAATCCTACCGAGGAAGAAATTATTCACTATTTAACGGGCAATTTGTGCCGCTGCACGGGTTACATGGGACAGCTTAGGGCGATAAAGACCTATCTGGGGGTGGCTTAGGGTCAACAACCACTACCCTAAAGGGATAGTGGCTTGTAGGTAACTACAAGCCACAGGTTGACTAGACTAAGCATTAACTTGCTACGTTATGTAAGCCATCATACCCGTGGACGTTTATCCTAATCTACGGCTCTATGGTCTAACATTAAACAGTTTTGCGTGGTAGAAACAGTGTGTTAGACATGACAAACTTATGTAACTTTGTCTAAGGATAGTTAACTCTGAAAGGAGATAGGCTTTATGTTAGTCTAT
>LADV01000166.1 GCA_000961805.1 Peptococcaceae bacterium BRH_c23
GCATTAATACAGAAGTTGGCGTTGTCATTCCACCATACTTGCGCACAGTCGGTGTAAGTCTTCGGTCCTTTGCACCCCTTTAATATAAGGCAATACTCTTTTTGGATAGGATCGTTCCAATCCGTTAGGTAGTTACCATTTTCAAAGTGACCGCGACGTGGACAATTATCATGTAACAAATTACCATAGAACACTTTAGGGCGTTTTTGCGCATCAAGCTCTGGAACCTGCTGATAAGTTAAGTAATAAAGGATTGTGCCAATTAAGGTTGTGGGTTTGACGGGGCAACAGGGAAGATTTATAAGTGGTGTGTTAATCCCAGCAGTTTTAAGGATTTCTCCTACCCCGACGGCACCAGTGGCACAAGCCCCAGGAATTCCACCCCCCTCGGAAGCGCAACTTCCAATGGCGATGATCGCCTGAGCTTTTTTGGCAGCTTCAATAAGGGTTGTTCGGAATGGTTTTCCTCCAACCATACAGTAACGGTCTTCTTTGGCTGGACAAGAACCTTCTACGACGAGAACAAACTTTTCTTTAAGGGCTTCTTGGTAGGCTTCTTCTGATGTTTGTCCGGATCCGGCCATAATCGTTTCATGATAGCGAATGGAAATCATATCTAGAATAAGTTCGGCAGGTGAAGGGTTTAAAGTGGCAATGGCTGATTCTGTGCACCCGGTACAATCCATACCTTCCAGCCAGATAACAGGTGGCTTTTTGAGTGCTTGTTCTACGGCATTGGCCGCTTGAGGGACAATAAGCTCGGGTAGGCCGAGTGCTGCTGTTGTTGCTGCAATTAATTTCATAAAATCACGACGAGAAACCCCTTTGGCTTTGAGTAAATCGAAATTACCCATACTTTGCAGAACACCTCCTAAATTTGTGTTGTCTCATTGTTTGGGGATGGCAAGTATTAATACCAAAGAGTATTAACGCTTAATTATTTCTAGCCTATTTATAAAGGGTTTAGTAAATATGGATAAAAGGATTAAAGAAAACAATGGTTACTAATTAAATAAATGGCGATAAGATGGAGAGACAAATAACGATTAAAAAAGATATGTTCACGCTTACATAGGAGAAATTGCATTTCCACCTCCATTATAAATACTTTAATAGATTTTTGAATATTTTGAAGTTTTCTTAATGAACTTAATACTTGCAAATTGCGTGCCACCATAATAAGACTCTATTATGGCCGTTTTGTCCAATATTTAGACAATTCAGTATTATTGAGCCTTCGCTATTTCTCGATTAACGCCCTTTTTAAGCTTGTCCTATACTTCAGTGTCTATATTTTGTACATGTGCAAGATATAGACACTGAAAGAGTATGGGTTTTAATCTAAAAACCCATACTCTTTCAGTTTCAGGTAGAAAGTTGCCCTAGGTATCCCTAGAGAGTTGGCCGCGGCCGCGCGGTTATTACCCGTATTGAGCAAGGCTTGGGTTATCATTTTCCTTTCCAGATCCTGCACAGCTGTTTTAAGCGGTTGAATCTCCGAAGCTTGGTAATTCTCAATATAACCGCCTAAAAACTGCGGTAAATGATACACTTTGATCACATTATCTTCAACTGAATAAAGTAGTCGTTCAATTATATTTTCTAGTTCACGGACATTTCCCGGCCAATGATATTGCATTAGGCAATCTAAGGCCTCTTCCGAGAAAATCTTAGGGGATATTTTTTTAGTTTGAGTAATTTTGTGCAAAAAATTGATAGCTAGTGGTGCAATATCCTCCTTGCGTTCCCTTAGTGAGTCAATATAAATATTAATGACATTTAAGCGATAATACAGGTCGGCTCGAAACTTTCCCTCTTTAACAAGCTGCTGGAGATCTCGGTTAGTAGCAGCCATAACTCGGGCCTCTAATTTTATTGTTCGAGTACCTCCCACTCGCTCAAACTCTCTCTCTTGCAGAACTCGCAAAAGTTTAGCCTGAAGAGTCAAAGGCATATCTCCCGCTTCATCCAAAAGAATGGTACCACCTTCAGCTATTTCGAACTTACCACGTTTGCCACCTTTTTTAGCCCCTGTAAAAGCTCCTTCCTCATACCCAAATAGTTCTGATTCCAGAAGGTTTTCCGGCAGAGCTGTACAGTTTATTCCGATAAAAGGATTATCCCGCCGTTTACTAAGAAAATGGGTAAAATGGGCAAAAACCTCCTTGCCTACGCCACTTTCGCCTAGAATTAAAATGTTGGCATCATTGCGGCTTGCTTGGACTGCCAAACGTCGTAATTCCGCAGTATTTTGGCTCTCTCCGATCAGAAATTGCTCATTCTCTTTATAGACCTTTTTGAAATTTAAGCGCTCTTTATAGATTTCAAATTCACCGCGGGATTGCTCCAACAAATGGGGTAAACACATATCTATTTCCGCTAGGCCTTGGTATACTGCTACCGCCTTTTCCTGGCAGGTATTATAGCCACAAGAGCCACAGTTAAGTTCATCTTCAGGTGTAAATTTATTGGTAAAGCGTAGAATCTCTTTTATGTTAGTCGAAGTAGGTTCAGGCAAAGGATTGTACCTGTTTGTAAAACGGCGATGCAAGCTAAAAGGAGGATATGCCCCCAAACTGTCTTTGTCCTTGCTTTTGGCATATCTTAAAATACTATGCTTCCGGCTGAATAAGTCCAGAGGACTGTCCATTTCTGGTCCATCGATACATCCTTTGCACAAAAGTATATCGACAAATCGGAATTTTACCTTTCCACTATTAAGGTTTTGTAAAAATTGTAGAGAATCCTCTTTCCCGTCTACCACGGCTATTTCTTCTTCTCGATATAGAATCCCCTTAGGATCCAGGTTGCGGGCTAGACCACCACTAATCGGAAAAAGTGGAGGCAGAGAACTGACGCCCTCTGGCGCTTTATAGGTCCGATCTTTGTTTTCATGGAATCCCCGGGAATCAAACATTTCTTTTAGCTCTTTAAAGGTGAGTACTGCATCGAGAAAACCAGTACCAAAATCAATCATTTCCTGTTTTTTGGCAATACAGGGACCAATAAAAACTACTTTAGACTGGGGATACTTCCAGGATGCATATTTAGCTGCCGCTAAAACAGCCGAATCAACTGGTGCCAGATAAGGCAAGAGGGATGGGAATTGCCGTTCGATCATTCCAACAATAGCAGGACAAAATGAACTAATGGCCATTTCAGGATTCGTAGCCAAAAATTCCTGATAAGCGGGTACCGCTAATTCAATACCGAGAGTAACTTCTAATACATCTGTAAAACCTAACTCATTAAGTGATTCAAAAAACTCTTTAGGTTCCAAATAGTGAAAGCTAGCCGGGAAAGAAGGTGCCAGTAAAGCCACAACCTTTTCGCGACCCAAGAATTTTTCTGTCTCATCGACATAACTGACAATTTGCTTAGCATTTTGGGGACATACCCTAACGCAATTGCCACAACTGATACATCGTTCTTCTACGACTCGTGATTGACCCAATTCTACCTTGATAGCCTTTACTGGACAATTTCGCACACAGGAATAGCAGGCTTTGCATTTATCATCTATAGTACTAACGATTGACATGATAATACCCTCCTAAGGGGTCTTTATCTAGTGAACTCGTTCAGCTAAAGTTGAACATCGAGTCACTCCTCCTTGGAGAAGAGGGAGTCTCACGAGATAAATGTCTAATAATTGTACACTTTTCCTTAGTTTATAGGGAATATTCTAACTTTGTCAAGGTCCAAAATATTCTGATATTATTTGACGAAAATTATGTAGTATTATTCCCTTGAAGGAAATACAGTGAGGCGTGTACAATAGAGAGGATTATAGGGAAACGTAATACAAGGAAAAGTATTGAAAGCTGGTCGTTAAGATATGACTTTACAGGCAAAGGCTATTTACATCAATGGAATTGTACAAGGGGTAGGGTTTCGGCCGTTTGTTTTTAAACTCGCCCAAGAAATGAGTATCAAAGGGTGGGTGAATAACTCAAGCCGCGGTGTTACTATCCATGCCGAAGGGGATAATCTCGAATTATTTTATTATCGTCTGCTTAAGGAAGCCCCTCCTTTGGCGCAAATTGTAAGTGTACGAACCCTTGAGATAGAGCTTAATAAGTATAGAATGTTTGAAATTGTTGAAAGTCAAGCAGAAGAAAAGGCGGATGTCTTAATTTCGCCTGACGTTGCAACCTGCGGAGATTGTTTACAAGATATGGCGGACCCGATGAACATACGTTACCAATTTCCTTTTACGAATTGCACCAATTGTGGTCCGCGCTATACAATTATCCGTGATGTTCCGTATGATCGAGCACAAACGACTATGTCTGATTTCCCAATGTGTCAAGCTTGTGCCGTCGAATATCAAAATCCTTGGGATCGGCGTTTTCATGCTCAACCCGTGGCCTGTGAAAATTGTGGACCCAAGGTTCAACTCTGTGATGCTCTTGGTCTCCTGCTCCCAGGTCTAGGGATAGATCAGCTTGCTCAAGGTGGGATTCTTGCCGTAAAAGGGCTAGGGGGTTTTCATCTCGTTTGTGATGCGCGCAATGCGCAAGCTGTACGCCGCTTGCGCGAACGAAAAGAGCGGGGGGCCAAGCCTTTCGCTTTAATGGCACGGTCAGTAGAAAAAGCTCGCGATGAGGTGGTCATTGGCTCTAAGGAAGAGAGGTTGTTACGAAGTCCTGCTGCCCCTATTGTTATTTTGGAAAGGCAGTTTAAGCTTGCAAATTCTTTACCGGAGGATATCGCGCCAGGTATCCACTCCCTAGGAATTATGCTTCCTTATACACCGTTACACCAGCTTTTATTTACAGGACCGTATGATTTTTTAGTCATGACGAGTGCTAATCTCAGTGGTCGTCCACTTATTTACAAGAATGATGAAGCTTTAGAAGAACTAAAGGGAATTGCCGACTTTTTCCTGTTCCATGACCGAGATATTTATCACCCCTGTGACGACTCTGTTGTTCAAGTTATTGGGGACGAGACGGTTTTTTTTCGGCGAGCTCGAGGCTATGTTCCGTTGCCGATTCTAATGTCGTCGACTCAGATCACTACCCCACTTCTCGGTGTAGGGGGAGAACTAAAAAATACATTTTGCCTCGCCTCTGGGCAGAGGGCTTTTGTAAGTCAATACCTTGGAGATATGGAAGGGTATGAAAATCTCCAGCGCTTTCACCAGGAACTAGCCTCCTTTCAACGTGTCGTCAATATTAAGCCGAGTGGGATTGCCTATGATAAACATCCAAACTACCAACTGACGAGATTTGCCCTGGAACAGACTTGGCCTAAACATGCAGTACAACATCATCATGCCCATTTAGTTAGTGTGTTGGGGGAATGGGACAGAACCGAACCGACACTGGGGGTTATCTGTGATGGAACTGGTTTCGGAGAGGATCAATGTATCTGGGGATTTGAATTTCTGTATGGCAACGCCTCTGGTTATGAACGTAAGGCACATCTTGAGTACTTGGGGCTTCCCGGGGGAGATGCGGGTGCCAAACAGCCTTTGCGAATTGCTTATGCTTATCTCAAAACTCTTTTTTCGAGTGAAGCGTGGGAAGAGACTGAGCCCCTTTGGTCAACTCTTTCCGGCCTTGAACGTCAGATCTTAGATCGTCAACTGGAAACTGGTGTTCAAATCTTCCAAACCTCGAGTGCAGGTAGGCTCTTTGACGCGGTGAGCGCCTTACTGGGTGTGTGTACAAAGGTAACCTATGAAGGACAAGCCGCAATCGAACTAGAAAGCGTTGGGACAAGATTCTTGCAGCAACAGCGACCTGAAGACGTAGAACGTAAGCTGAAAAACCCAGAATCACTCTATTCTTATGAAGTAAGAGAGGAGAACGGGGTGCTTATCCTTGGGGTCAGACCACTCTTCCGAGAACTAGTTAGAGACGTTCGCCAGGGCGTGAGTCGAGGAGAAATAGCCTATCGTTTTCATCAAACTATGGCTCAGGCTATTGTAGATCTAGCACTGCAATTAGGGGTTAGTGATGGTCCTTTGGTTTTGTGTGGAGGGGTATTTCAGAATAAACTTTTGAGTGAAGCAGTCCTTCGGAACTGTCAAACCCAAGGAATTAAAGTCTTGCGTTCTCGAAGCCTCCCTCCAGGGGATGGAGGCCTAGCCTTCGGACAAGTATTAATTGCGAATGAGGTGTTATAAATGTGTTTAGCCATTCCTGCTAAGATTGTTACCATCGAAAGATCAATGGCCAAAGTGGATATGATGGGCAATGAACGTCTAGTGAGTATCGATTTGGTCCCAGAGGTTAAACTTGGCGAATACGTTTTAGTTCATGCTGGATTTGCCATTGGAATTATTGATGATGAGAGCGCCAAAGAAACGGAAAAACTATTATTGGAGGTAGCTGAAGCCTATGCAGAAGGAGAGTAAGGAGCTTTTAGCAAAAGCAGGTGACTATTTGTCAGAAATCCAGGCCTTAGCCCAGAGTCCATTGACCATCATGGAAGTCTGCGGAACCCATACAGTGGCCATCGCCAAAAATGCCCTTCGTGAGTTATTGCCAGAGACAGTTCGCTTAATTTCCGGACCAGGTTGTCCGGTTTGTGTAACAGATAGCAGTGATATTGACCGTTATCTTTATTTAGCTGCCCAACCTAAGGTTATTACCGCAACCTTTGGGGATATGATTCGAGTACCCGGGACAGATAAGAATTTGCAGATTTTAAGAGCAGAAGGGGCAGACGTTCGAATTGTTTATTCGACCCAGGATGCTTTAGAGTTAGCTCGTAAAAATCCAGACAAAGAAGTTGCTTTTCTGGGGATTGGGTTTGAAACGACGACCCCAACAGTAGCCTTAAGTCTAGAAACAGCCAAACAAGAAGGAATCAAGAATTATAGTGTCTTATCCATGCACAAAGTCGTTCCCCCAGTCTTAAAATTGTTAGCAGAAGACAAGGAACTGGTTGTCGATGCCTTTTTGGACCCTGGACATGTGTGTTCTATTATCGGAATTAAACCGATCGAATTTATGGCCAAAGACTATGCTTTGCCAGGCGTGGTGACCGGGTTTGGTGCCCTAGATATTTTGGAAGCCATCGTAATGCTCCTTCGTCAACGAGCCGAGGGGCGCTCGGAGATTGAAATTCAATATAAACGTGTTGCCAAAGCAGAGGGAAATCCACATGCTCAAAGGGTTGTTGAACGGGTCTTTGAACCGGTAGATGCGTCCTGGCGAGGGATAGGAATGATCCCTCTAAGTGGCTTGGGTATACGAGAAGATTATTGGGCTTGGGATGCAGCGCGAAAATTTGCCCTACCGGTTTTTCATTCGCCGGAAACTCCGGGTTGCCGGTGTGGAGATGTCTTGAAAGGACTGCTTTATCCGACTCAATGTCCCTTGTTTGGCAAACACTGTACACCGCTCAAGCCTGTGGGACCTTGTATGGTGTCTAATGAAGGGTCTTGTGCCGCTTATCACAGATACTCACAGAGGAGTGTGGATTAATGGAACGCATTATGATGGCCCATGGAAGCGGTGGGCGGCTGAGTCATGAACTAATTAAAACCCTTTTCCAGAAACACTTGGGAAATCCATTTCTAGATCAAATGAATGATGCTTCCTTGTTGCCTGGGCAAGCGCAGATTGCCGTAACCACAGACTCTTTCGTGGTTTCTCCGTTATTTTTTCGGGGAGGGAATATTGGTAAGCTAGCAGTATGTGGTACGGTCAACGATCTGGCTGTGAGCGGAGCGATCCCTAAGTTTTTAACACTGGCGCTTATTCTAGAAGAGGGCTTACCCCTGGATGAGTTGGAACGGATTATTGAGAGTGTTGCTGTGACAGCTGCGGAAGCAGGCGTCGCGATTGTCTGTGGGGATACGAAAGTCGTGGAACGCGGCAGTGCGGACAAAATTTTCATAAACACGACTGGGATTGGGTATATTACAGATCGTTTAGTGGGTCCAGGGCAAATTCGGCCAGGTGATGAAATTCTGATTACCGGAACGATAGGGGACCATGGGATCGCGATTTTATCTGAGCGAGAAGGACTTGAATTTCAAACTCCGGTGGTTAGCGATTGTGCACCGTTAAACGGACTTATTGACGCCTTTTATAGGCCAGGAGTTAAATGTATGCGAGACCCTACCCGGGGAGGTGTAGCGACGACACTCAATGAATTGGCTGGGCAAGCTGGAGTAAGTATGCTCTTAGTAGAAGAACAATTGCCACTTTCTCCAAGCGTGGAAGGGGCCTGTGAGATGTTAGGCCTTGAGCCCCTTTACTTAGCAAACGAAGGAAAAGTATTGGTCATCGTCGCCCCAGAAGCGGCAGATGAAGTCCTTCTAAATATGCAAGCACACCCACTGGGACGCCAGGCTGCTCGTATCGGGCAAGTACAAGAAGGTAAGTCGGGTCTCGTTCTCTTAGAAACTCCTCTGGGGGGAAAACGAATTGTTGGCATGCTTGAAGGTGAACACCTTCCCCGTATTTGTTAAGAAGGAATCAGGAGGGTATTTATGCGGATAGCAGTCATTGATGGACAGGGTGGCGGGATTGGAAAACATATAGTTGAACAGTTACGCAAAAAAATGCCCGAGTTGGAGATCCTGGCCTTGGGCACCAATGCCCTGGCCACCGGCGCTATGGTGCGCGCTGGAGCTACCGAGGGAGCTTCGGGAGAATCAGCCATTTGTTTCAATGTCGAGCGAGTGGATATTATTGTTGGCTCACTGGCAATTATGATGGTTTATGGTTTATTAGGCGAGATCACTCCGACTATAGCTACTGCGATTTCTGCCAGTAAAGCGGATAAAGTGTTGCTGCCGATCCAGCGCGGAAATATTCTCCTTGTAGGGGTTCCGCGTTCACCTTTGCCCCACCAAATTGAGGCCTTGGTGATAGAAGTTGAAGAACGACTCCAGAAGTAGACGTCAAGGCATTCTAGGCAGGGGAGTCTTCCCCTGCCGTGCAGTGCTCCTTTTAGGTAGTTAAACGAGTTTCTTGACAAAGATAATATTGCTTGCTATTATTAAAACATACTAAATTGATAAGAAATGGGGTATTTACTTATGCGAGTAGTTAATGCAATTACGGATTTGATAGGGCAGACCCCTTTGATTCGTTTACAACGGATGGTTAAGCCAGGAATGGCGAGTGTTTATATCAAAGTTGAATTTTTTAATCCGGGCGGGAGTGTTAAAGACCGAATTGCTTGGGGGATGATTCAGGATGCTGAGCAAAGTGGAGCACTCCGTCCTGGGGGGACAATCATTGAACCGACAAGTGGAAACACGGGAATCGGACTGGCCATGATTGCTGCTGCTCGGGGTTATCGCCTAATTGTCGTAATGCCAGATTCCTTGAGTGTTGAACGAAGGATGCTCATGGCGGCCTATGGGGCCGAATTTGTGCTCACACCGGGAGCAAAGGGGATGAATGGGGCGATTGAAGAGGCGAAACGATTACTGGGCGAAAATCCAGATTTCTATATGCCTCAGCAATTTGAGAACCCTGCTAACCCTGAAGTCCATCGAAAAAGTACTGCTTTAGAACTTCTTGATCAGTTCCCGGGTCTGGATGCTTTTGTGGCAGGGATTGGTACTGGCGGTACAATTACCGGGGTAGGTGAGATTTTAAAGGCTCGCCTTCCTGAAGTTAAGATAATCGGAGTGGAACCTGCTTCATCTCCGGTTATTTCCGGTGGGAAACCCGGACCGCATAAGATTCAAGGAATTGGCGCAGGGTTTGTTCCGGCAATTTTCAACAAAACAATCCTGGATCAACTCATACAAGTGAGTAATGAGGATGCCTTAGAGACAGCGCGACGTATGGCACGAGAAGAGGGAGTTTTAGTGGGTATTTCTTCTGGAGCAGCAGTCAGCGCAGCTCTCCAAGTCGCTGCAACTTTGGGAGAAGGAAAAAACCTCGTCGTCTTAGCCCCGGATACTGGAGAACGTTATTTGAGCACTGAGCTTTTCAGCAACCGCTAAGCAATGCAAAAAGTCCCCTCGTCCGATTTGGAACGAGGGGACTTTCATTCTCATTTATTATATCTCTATTTACTTTATCCTGCGAATATGAGCAGTCTCCAATTGCAAGACATCAAGCTTTGCTTCCACGCGCTTAAGGGTATCCATGATATCGAGGGTTGCTTCTTTCTGAACTTGACGGTCATCATATAATCCGCGGATTTTCTCGATTACCTCATTCTCAACTCGGATTTCGAATTTACCGACTAATTCATGAAGCTCTTGTTTTAATTCAAGTTTCATCTCGGTCTGATTCTGTAAAATCTGAGCTAACATCTCCACGACTTTAGTATCGTCCATATCTTAACCCCCTATTCTTCCATGATAATACTTCTGAGACTCTTGTCAAGTCCTGTTTGCTAATATACCTTTACAAGAGAAATCAGCTTATGCTAAACTATTTAAGATTAGCTTAAGGAGGATTTGACATGTCTGGACATTCAAAGTGGGCAAACATTAAGCATAAAAAAGGTAAGGCGGATGCTCATAAGGGGAAAATGTTTACTAAACTTGGCCGGGAATTGGTAGTTGCCTCTCGAGCCAGTGGTGGAGACGTAAACAACTTTCGCTTAAAGATTGCCATTGAAAATGCTAAAGCAGCCAATGTGCCCAATGATAATATTCAACGGGCTATTCTTAAAGGGACTGGCGGCGCAGAAGGAACAGTCTATGAAGAACTGCGTTATGAAGGATATGGGCCAGGCGGGGTTGCCGTCATGGTTGATATACTTACGGATAATCGAAACCGTACGGCGGGAGAAGTTCGTTATATCTTCTCCAAAAATGGTGGCAACATGGGTGAGACTGGCTGCGTCGGTTGGATGTTCAAGGAGAAAGGCCAATTGAGAGTCCTGCGTGAGGGAATCAAAGTGAGTGACGATGATTTTATGATGTTGGCTTTAGAAGCCGGAGCAGAGGATATTGAAATCGATGAGGATGGCTTTGTGGTCTTAACGACTCCAGAGACTATGGAAGAAGTGCATCAAGCCCTTTTGGATCAACAGATTGCTGTTGCCGAATCTGTCCTCAGCCCAATTCCTGAAAATACCCTCGAAATCACGGATGTTGACCAGGCCCGCAAAATCATGCGTTTGATGGATAAACTTGAGGATCATGAAGATTCCCAAGGCGTGTATGCTAACTTTGAATTGGCCGATGCTTTGGCAGAAGAAGACTTGTAGAGAAAAATCTGAGCTCAGAGATAAGTCAGTCACAGAGATAAGTTTAAAGCAATAATTAAATGATTAAAGAAAGCCCTCCTGGCAAGACTAGTACAAACAAGATAATGTCAGGAGGGCTTATTTCTTATGTCTCGATGGAAAGTTATGAGTATCGTACTTATTCTCGGCTTGGGAATTGGAACCCTTGTACCTAATGTCACTGCTTGGTGGGATGAGAAAAAATTCGCTGCATCTACCATAAATGATTTAGAGGTTGAACCCGTTTTGACTACGGAAGCTCCAGCCAAGGAAATCTATCATTTTGAATTGGAGCAAGGGGTCCTTTCCGTGATCGAAGGAAAGCCAGGCCTGAGCGGTAAGGTTATTGTCACCGGAGTAAGTGTTGAGTCTTGGCCCCCAGAGATTTTGCAAATGGCTCCTAACGTCGAGTTTTATTCCTTGGACGAGGTGCAATCGTTTATTGATTCGGTCGACGAACCTTTGTGGCTAGAGTAAGAGTCTATAAGAAGAAAGGGAATCGTCCGTCTTCTGTCGAACTAGTAGTCATCCAATCGTGAGACTCCCACTTCTATAAGTGGGAGTGGTACCCCGAACTCTGCTTCGGTGGGGGTAGACTCCCCCACCGAAGTCTCGATGTTCAACTTTAGTTGAACGAGTTCACTGAAAGGAAGACGTGAGATGATTATTTTAGGGATTGACCCCGGAACAGCGATTATGGGTTATGGTTTAATTGAACAAAAGGGGAATCATTTAAGCGCTCTCGCTCATGGTTGCTGGCGGACACCAGCTCACACACCCTTAGCAGAGCGATTGTTAATGCTATATGAACAGATTAATCCGTTTCTCAGGGAACACACACCCGATCACATTGCGGTTGAAGAGCTGTTTTTTAATCGTAATACCACGACTGCTCTAGCAGTGGGACACGCTCGGGGTGTTATCTTATTGGCGGGTGCTCAGCAGGGTATTCCGATCTATGAATACACCCCTTTACAGGTTAAACAAGCCGTGGTCGGATATGGTAGAGCAGAGAAAAACCAGGTGCAACAGATGGTCAAAGGGTTGTTAAGACTGGACGCAATTCCTAAACCTGATGATACAGCCGATGCCTTAGCCATTGCAATTTGTCATGCTCATAGTTACGCTTTAGACAGGAGAATGGAGGAGTTCCGATGATTGGAATGTTGCGGGGTAAAGTTTGGGAGATCCAGTCCGAGCGTTTGGTGATCGATGTTAACGGGACTGGGTACCTGCTTACTGTGCCTTACGGTCTCTTGGCGAAGGCCTATCCTGAGCAGGAACTTGTCGTCTACACCCATGTAGTGGTGCGAGAAGATGATCTATCTCTTTATGGGTTCTCATCCTTTGAAGAAAAGCAACTCTTTCTGGAAATGTTGAGTGTTTCAGGGATTGGTCCGAAAGCAGCAATCTCTCTGCTCTCAACCTTTGGAGCGGTACAGATCCAAAGTGCTATTGTAAGTGAAAACCTTAATTTATTAACTAAAGTTCCTGGAATCGGCAAAAAGACAGCTCAACGACTTATTTTGGAGCTCAAGGAAAAATTCAAAGGGCATAGTTCGTTTCCAACTGGAGGGGACTCGTTCTCAGAGCCATCTTCTTCCCACACTCTCTCTGAGGCACTACAAACCTTGCTGGCGTTAGGGTTCGGTTTAGACGAAGCAAGGCTGGTTCTCGGTCAAGTCCTGAAAGATAGTGGAGAATTAACGACAGAAGTGCAGGTAAAAAAGGCTCTGCGTTTACTCGCACCTAGTTAGAAAGCATAGGTTTTAGGTAGGGCAGTACAAACACCTAGTTATTAGATGCAAGAGCGTCTAAAAAGGGAAGGTAAATAAAAGTAATGAATATTAGAGAGGAGCTACAAGGATGAACTTAAAAATCTTTAAGGGGTATGAGCGATTTGAGGATCATTTCCCGACAGAGGCTGTAAAATATGCTTTATCGAATAAAGAAGAAGCGATTACAGAGTTGCTAGAAATATTGGAATATACTCTGAGTGATATAGAAATTTTATCAAATGACGAAAGCTACTTGGTTCATTTTCCTGCGATTTATATCCTCGCATACTTTCGAGAGGGAAAAGCATATGAAAGTCTTATCAAGATTGCATCTCTGCCGGATGAACAGATATTTGACTTGCTAGGCGATTCTGTTACCGAGGATTTCAAAAACATTCTTGCCTCAGTCTGTAATGGAAATATAGAACCCATCAAAGGAATTATAGAGAATTCTTCATTGGATGAATACGTAAGATCAGAGGCGTTGGAATCTCTTTTGATCCTATTGAATCACGGAATGGTTCCGAGAGAGCAACTCGTTTTCTATTTCAAAGAGCTTTTCAATGGAAAGCTTGAAGTGGACTATAGCGATGTGTGGGACACACTTCTAAGGTGCTGCTCTTTGATACACCCTGCAGGACTAACGGACGATATAGAAAAAGCAGTAGCTGATGGGAAGGTTATGGAATTTCTTGCTGATTTGGACTTTATCAATCTTCAACTTAAAAGGTCTATCAAAGAGGTTCTGGATGAACTAAAGAAAGATGAAGATTATTCTTTCATAACCAAAGAAGATGTCTTTGAGTTGGAAGGATGGGTTGGGGGCTTTTCTTGTGAGGAGGACTATGATGATGAATATCCGTTTGATGAGGATGATGAATATGAGATGGAAGGTGAGCAGTTTATGAGGAGTATCTTTAACGAGTCCGAGGGCAATGAAATTTCAATAAATGTCCCTTTCAAGCGGGAAAGCTTTGTTGGAAGAAATGATCCCTGTCCTTGTGGAAGCGGGAAAAAATATAAAAAGTGTTGTCTATTGTAATTTGAGCATAATAATGCGATAATAGTGTACAAAGGGAGGTGCTGATATGCCGCAAATTCGACCTATAACTGATTTAAGGAATACGAATGAGATTTCTGATATTTGCCATGCCAAGATGGAACCAGTCTTTATAACTAAAAATGGATATGGTGATTTGGTTGTTATGAGTATTGAAACATACGAACAGATGCTTGAAGTGAATGAGACTGATGCTTCTATTTCAGAAGCAGAATATGAAAGCGGAGTAGACCTGTTAGATGCAAGAGAAGCCCTTGCATCTTTAAGGAGGAAACACTTTGGATAAATTTACAATTAAATTGCTTCCTAGAGCATACAGGGATATCGATCAAATTTATGGGCATATTTTGGAAGTATTTATGGTAACTGAAACAGCTGAAAACCTAGTGAAATCCGTTGAAGACGCAATTTTGGGATTGGAAGAATTTCCGCATCGAGGATCGGAAAGAAAAGTTGGAGTCTATGCTAATAGAGGATACCGTCAGTTGTTTATTAAGAATTTTACCATCGTATACAGGATTGATGAAAAGATGAAATGCGTAATTATCGTTACAGTAAAATATTCTCCTAGTTGCTTCTGATGTTTATTTTATAATGGGTCTAACATGTTCACACCAGCTACCATTTATTGCAAGAATAAACAGGGCATCAACAGATAGACATACTGGAGGTGAATGACTATTTAAAATTGAAATTTGATAAATTTTAAAAAACTCGCTTATGAAGCGAGTTTTTTGTATCCAATATCCAAGCCGCAGTTACTATAGATTTGAAAGATATTGAGCAAATTAAATGCTATCCAGAATTATCACGTGAATCTTATTGCAGGAGATTCACTACTTAAGGAGAATTAGATTTAGGTTGGAGTTGGCGGTTAAATTTTAATGGGTTCGTAAGGAGGACAAGAGATGGAAGAGCGTCTGGTTGCTCCCCAAAAGCAACTGACAGATCATGAAGGGGAAGGACTTCGTCCTCAACGCTTGAGTGACTATATTGGGCAGAGAAAAGTAAAAGACAATTTAAGTATATTTATTCAAGCCGCTTCTACTCGAGGAGAGGCGTTGGATCACGTCTTATTATATGGACCGCCGGGATTAGGAAAAACCACCCTCTCGAACATTATTGCGGCAGAAATGGGCGTTAGCATTCGCACCACTTCAGGCCCAGCAATCGAACGGCCTGGGGATTTAGCCGCAATTCTTACGGCCTTAGAGCCAAGGGATGTGCTTTTTATCGATGAAATACACCGTTTGAGCAGTACAACAGAGGAGATTCTTTATTCTGCCATGGAAGATGGGTGTCTAGACATCGTGATTGGAAAAGGGCCAAGCGCGCGTTCAATCCGTTTGTCCCTGCCACCGTTTACGCTGGTGGGTGCTACCACCCGTGCAGGACAATTAACGTCGCCATTGCGTGATCGCTTTGGGGTTATAAGCCGTCTAGAATTCTATGAGGTGGAGGATTTAAAAGAAATTATCTTGCGTACAGCAAGTATCTTAAAATTGGGCATAACTGACGAGGGTGCTGATGAGATTGCCCGACGTTCACGCGGAACACCCAGAGTTGGGAATCGCTTGTTGAAGCGAGTGCGGGATTTCGCCTTAGTTTGGGAAGACGGCGTTGTCAATCAAACGATAGCCAGAGAGGCCCTAAATAGGTTAGAAGTCGATCCGGTAGGATTGGATAATATTGACCAAAAGACCCTGAAAACCATTATCCAAACCTTTGCAGGTGGACCAGTGGGCTTGGAAACGCTTGCCGCAACGATTGGTGAAGAGTCAGAAACCTTAGAGGATGTTGTCGAACCGTTTTTGCTGCAGATGGGATTCCTGCAACGTACTCCCCGAGGGCGGATGGCAACAGCAAGAGCTTATCAGCATTTTGGCTATTCTCTTCCCCAAAATAGAATGGATAGTGGGCTTTTCCCAGAGTAAGGGAACGAGGGATGATTGGTTTGCCCCATTCAAAAAAAGTCAAGAGCATATATGCCGAGAAAAAAGGGTAATCTGAGCATAAAGAAACTTGCTTCCACCAATAAGCTAACTTTCTGATGAGGTAAGAAAGGGTGTGAAGAGCATGCTCCGGATTGTGTATCGGTTACCCTTTTTGTGGATGGCTTTGTTATTACTCGTACTGATCCAGGCTACAACCTGTCAAGCAGCAATGGTCTCAGTCGAGTTGGTATGGAAATTAGGCCAGGCGGGATGGGTACAAATAGAGGTTGAAAAGGGAGATTATCAACTTGTCTTAAATGACACAGCGGTTAAGTTTTCGACTGGCTCTTCCCTTCAGGTAGGCTGGGGGGGATGGACCCCTGTAGTGAGGATTAACCATGGGGATTTTCAAGTTTTTAATGGATTAGAATTGAAGGTTTACGAGCTTAAGCCAGGTTCTCTGCGGGTGAAAACTCCTGAGGATAAAGAGGTAGTTTATCGCGGGGGACTCCAGCTCAATTGGCAAGAGGGTCATTGGCGGATAATAAATCTAGTCGATAGCGAAGACTACCTCAAAGGGGTCGTACCCATTGAAATGAGTAACGAATGGGCTAGGAGTGGGACAGAGGCTCTTAAAGCTCAAGCGGTTGCGGCTCGGACCTATCTCATGAAACATTCGGAGAGTGGCAAAAAAATGATTACCGACTCTCCTGATATTGATCAGGCCTATGCGGGTAGGAATGTGGAAGGGGAAGCTTCTGCAGCAGTTGAAGCTACACGGGGCGAAATCTTAGTCGATGCTCAAACCAGACAACCGATTGATGCCTTGTATTCTTCGCATAGCGGGGGATATACTGAGGACGCCAATAATGTCTGGGGAAATCCAGATATCCACAATGTATCCCAACCTGATCCTTATTCCCAAGGCGTCGGGGGTCCTGTCGATCATTGGCGGTTTATTGTTTCTGCTCCTCTTCTCGGGTCAACCTTTGGCTTAGGACCGGTACGAAACATTGAACTTGACAAGTTCCCCTCTGGTAGGGTAAAAAGTGTAAGTATGGAAGATGGATTTGGAAATATCGAGACAGTTAAAGGTCGGACGTTCGTCAAAGCGTTTTATCCTTTTGGGCAGCCCATTCGAGCGGAAGCTTTTCTGGGGAATTTCTTTGAGGCTCAAATTATCTCCCCAAAATGGGATTCCTACGGGGAAACAGGATTAGCAGTGTTTCTTAGTTCTTTGGGAGATCGGGGAATAACCCAGGGCTATCAAGCAGAGCAAGGACCGTTACTATCTAAAATTCTCAGTACCTCGTTAGGAACGAGTCTTGATTCTCAGCCCTTTGGAGTGTTTATTTTTAAGGGTCGTGGTTGGGGACATGGGGTGGGGATGTCACAATGGGGTGCTTACCATATGGCGCAATTAGGGTATAATTATCAAGATATTTTAGATTTTTATTATTCCAACGCTTTGATTTCTAAAGGATCATGAATTTGACAAAAAAGTATGTTGATTAGAAAAAGGAGAATCTGTCGTTGAATGTTTCGGAGTTTGATTTTAATTTACCGGAATCGTTAATCGCTCAACATCCAGTGGAACCAAGAGATACTTCCCGCCTAATGGTGGTCAATCGTGACCATGAAACGATTGACCATCATAGGTTTAGAGATCTAGTGCCTCTTTTAAAATCAGGTGACGTGCTTGTAGTTAATAACACACGCGTCATTCCTGCGCGTTTGATCGGAGTGAAAGAGGGGACTGAAGTAAAGATAGAAGTTCTCCTCTTAAAAAGACTGGAATTAGATGTCTGGGAAGCTTTGATTAAGCCTGGGAAACGTCTTAAATTAGGTCAGAAGGTCCATTTTGGGCAGGGTATCTTGGAGGGAGTACTGGAGGGTATCTTAGAAAACGGAAATCGGAAAATTGTATTTAACTATGCAGGGGTTTTCGAAACAATCCTGGACCTGCTTGGCAAGATGCCCCTCCCCCCCTATATTACTGCTCAACTAGAAGACCAAGAACGCTATCAAACAGTATATGCTAAGGAACGAGGGTCAGTCGCTGCGCCAACGGCTGGGTTGCATTTTACGCCTGAACTTTTGAACCAACTCCGGAAAAAGGGTGTGGAAATCGTAGAGATCCTTCTCCATGTTGGTTTAGGGACGTTTCGTCCAGTAAAAATGGACGATATCCGTGACCATGAAATGCATTCGGAGTATTACCGAGTTGATTTAGAGGCGGCCGAGAGAATTAACTGCGCCAAGCGAGAAGGACGACGGGTCATTGCAGTAGGGACAACAGCAGCGCGGACGTTAGAATCCGTGGGCAAGGACGGAAAGGTCATAGCAGGAGTAGGGTGGACGGATATTTTTATCTATCCAGGCTATTCGTTTCAAATAGTGGATGCGCTTTTGACAAATTTCCACTTTCCAAAATCAACCTTGGTGATGTTGGTGAGTGCTTTGGCGGGGCGCGAACTTATCCTAAAAGCGTACGAGATTGCAGTGCAGGAGAACTATCGGTTTTATAGTTTTGGGGATGCTATGCTAATTCTATGAGACGTGTGATGTGCTAATACTGTACGCTATCTAAGCGCCATGCTATGCGTGATGCGCAAATAGCTCAAATCCTGTCTTTGGGCATAGTTCAGCGTCGGAAAGCTAGTTTATCTTTTATAATTAAAGGAAGTGAAGGGTTTGGCTGCGGTTCATTTGGAAATACTTAAGGAAGATTCTCGAACGAGAGCGCGCTTGGGAAAATTACATACTCCACATGGCGTGATTGAGACCCCGGTTTTCATGCCGGTTGGGACTCAAGGAACGGTAAAAACTATTACCCCAGAGGAGATCAAAGAGATCGGAGCTGGGATGATCTTAAGTAACACTTATCATCTCTTCTTGCGTCCAGGCCATGACTTGATTCGCGATGCGGGTGGACTTCACCGTTTCATGAACTGGGATGGAGCCATTTTGACGGACAGTGGTGGGTTTCAAGTATTTAGTCTTGGTGATTTGCGCACGATTAAGGAAGAAGGCGTAGAATTCAGATCACATATCGACGGTTCACGCCAATTCTTAAGCCCAGAAATAGCGACTCAAGTGCAGATGGCCCTTGGATCCGATGTGGTGATGGCCTTCGACGAATGCGCCCCTTATCCTTGCACACATGAGTACGCTAAAGATTCTCTTGAGCGCACGACGCGTTGGCTTAAGCGCTGCAAAGAGACCTTGACTACGACGGATACTCAAGCTTTGTTTGGGATTGTTCAGGGCGGCATGTATGAAGATCTTCGCCGGCAGAGTGCTGCTGAGATCACAGAACTGGATTTGCCGGGTTATGCCATCGGTGGGTTAAGTGTCGGGGAACCGAAAGAAATGATGTATGATGTTTTAGAGTATACAGTCCCCTTACTGCCTAGGGAAAAACCTCGCTATCTAATGGGGGTTGGTTCGACCGATGCCCTTATTGAAGGGGTTATCCGCGGGGTAGATATGTTTGATTGTGTTCTCCCCACCCGGATTGCTCGAAATGGGACAGCAATGACTCGTTTCGGTAAGGTGACGATTCGCAACGCTAGTTCCGCCCATGATTTTGGTCCGATTGATCCAACTTGTGATTGTTACACCTGTCGCAATTACTCGCGGGCCTATGTACGGCATTTAATTAAAGCTGAAGAAGTTTTAGGTCTGCGCTTAATGACGATTCATAACTTGCGTTATTTACAGAACTTAATGCGTGAAATCCGAGAGGCGATTAAGGAAGATCGTTTAACTGAATATCGTCAAACCTGTTTTACAGATTACGGGTACATTTGACAGAGGTAAGATGTCAGAGGTCAGATGCCGGGGGTCAGAGAACGAATTTCTTGAGTAGCAAAGCAATTAGTCTAACGCCCTTATATAGTTCAACCAAACTTCAGGTGCCGTAATTCTACGGAGAGTTTATTTTTTACAAAAAACCAGAAGGATTTTCACTCTGATATGGTGAATAGTTCAGGATATGAATAAAGGAGGAATTATTAATGAATCAATCGACATTAACCTTAGTCCTATATTTCGCCGTCTTTTTTGGGATTATGTATTTTCTCATGATTCGCCCCCAACAAAAACAAGCAAAAAAACGGCAGGCCATGATGAGCAGTCTTCGCGCGCGAGACCAGGTAATCACAACCGGAGGAATCTACGGAAAAATCTCCAAAGTGAAGGATGATTCCGTTATTTTGCAGATCGCGGATAAGGTTGAAGTTGAAATAGCCAAAAGTGGGATTGTGAGCATCGAAAATCGTGAGATCGACTTGGAAAAGGATAAATAAATGCCTGACCGATGACGGTATAGTGGTTAATCTCTACAGAGATCTTAAAGAGAGATATGTGACGAAAAAGAATTCTAATCTAAAAGCAAGTGGCGTAGACCACTTGCTTTTGAACTATTTTTACATAGAGTGAAAACGAGGTGAACACCGTGCCCTTGTCTAAAGATCCGAAAAATGATGATCATACTTATGAAGAGCATGTACGAGCTGACTTGAACCGTTGGATTAGGAAATTGTTACAAAAGCCTGGATTTTTAGAACGCACCTCGAAAGTAATTCAAACGAAGGTTAATGATAAAATTCCGGAAAAAGTTCACACTGTCATTACCGCAACGGTTAAAGGGTTGGTTAAATCCGTCGTCTTTGGACTGGAGTATATCCCTAATAGCCCTACCTTTTATGGGATGCAGCTGCAAGAGCGCGACCAAAGAGCGCAAAGACTTCTTGTAAAATATCGGAAGATTGCTGCAGCCGAAGGAGCTGGAACAGGTGCAGGTGGCTTTACCCTTGCGGTTGCTGATTTCCCAGCCTTGATTGTCATAAAAATGAAATTTCTCTTTGAGTTGGCCCATATTTATGGGTTTTCAACCAAGGATTATCGGGAACGGTTATTTTTACTCTATGTTTTTCAATTGGCGTTCTCTAGTCAAGAGAAACGTCCGGAATTATTCCAGGTTATCCTCAATTGGGAGAAGACTTTGAGTGAATTGCCTGCAGAGGCAGGGGATCCACAGCAAATTGATTGGGAACAGTTTCAGCGGGAGTACAGGGATGCTATTGATTTTCGAAAAACACTTCAGTTGATACCGGGTTTAGGTGCTGTGGTAGGTGCTTGGGCAAACTATGGGCTGTTAGATGATTTGGGAACCATCGGAATGAATTGTTATCGATTACGAATTGTTGGAGGGATATAGGTTGTCAAAGGTTACTCTGCAAGAGATAAAAGCGGACCCTTATGTTCATGCCTTGATTGAAGCAGGAAACCGTCACCTGGAAGCCATTGGTTTTACTGAACATGGGTTAAGGCATGCGGGATTGGTCTCCCATATTGCCTCGAATATTTTAGTAAAAATGGAGCATCCCGAAAGGGAGTGCGAACTGGCAGCCATTGCAGGTTACTTACATGACATAGGGAATGCTGTGAATCGTGTGGCACATGCTCATTCGGGGGCAATACTGGCGGCAGGGATTTTAGAACGACATGATATGACACCGGAAGAAATTGCGATTATCATTGGGGCTATTGGAAATCATGATGAGCAGGATGGGAATCCGGTCAATGTTATTTCTGCCGCCTTGATTCTAGCCGATAAATCGGATGTTCATCGCTCAAGGGTTCGTAACCATGACCTGGTAAAATTCGATATTCATGACCGGGTTAATTATGCGGTTAAACGCTCTTTTCTGCGAGTCTATCCTCAAGAGCGTATCGCGTTAGAACTTACGATTGATACTGAAATTTGCCCTGTTATGGAGTACTTTGAGATCTTTCTGGCGCGGATGCTTTTGTCCCGTAAGGCAGCTGAATTTCTGCTTACTACATTCGAATTAAAGATTAACGAGGTTAAGTTACTCTAATGCCATTGTTTTCCTATGATTGACAGAGCAATCCAGTAAGTTTTATAATGGTGGATGGTATGGGCAAGTCCCATCATATTAAAAGGGAGGAAAGTAGATGAGACGGGGAAACATCATCAAGCTGGTAGTATTGGTGCTATTAGTGGCAGCAGCTGTTGCACTATCGATTAAACCCCTAGTGGATCCCGTAAAGGGCGTCCTGTTGGGACTTGACCTGCGCGGTGGAGTGCACTTGGTGCTACAAGCCGAGCCAAATAAAGACGGTACTCCAATTACTAAAGATGATATAGACAAAGCGAAAGCGATTATCGAGAAACGGGTTAACGATCTCGGGGTATCCGAGCCCATAGTCCAAACGGATTATGATAAAATGCGAATTGTAGTAGATTTGGCCGGGGTTACCGACCCAGACAAAGCAGTTGATATCTTGAAAACGACGGCTAAGTTAACCTTTAGGGATCCTCAAGGAAATGTCGTCTTAGAAGGGGATGACCTCAAGGATGCTAAGGGGGGGCAAGGTCAAGTCAGTGGATATGTTGTCAATTTATCCTTCTCATCTGAAGGGGCTAAAAAGTTTGGGGATTTAACTACCCAGTTAATCGGTCAAAGACTGGGTGTTTATTTGGATGATGATCTTCT
>LADV01000167.1 GCA_000961805.1 Peptococcaceae bacterium BRH_c23
TTCTTAATTAATATGTGCATGAAAAAACAGCCTTTGGCGTCAAAAACCGTGTACATGGAGTTAAAATCAAATGTTGCACCGGTGCA
Source organism: Peptococcaceae bacterium BRH_c23 (assembly GCA_000961805.1). The sequence continues at coordinate 87 of LADV01000167.1, forward strand.
CCATTTGGCCTCTCTTCCCCGACGGGGGGAGTAACTCACTGATTTAGTCAGACATTTGAGCCACTCCCCATGGGGTACCAGCTCTTTGGTTTCCGTCAAACGCCGTCCGATCCCAACGGCGTTGCCAAGCAGCATTTTGCTGCTTTGTTCCTTGATAAAGTTAACCTCGGACGGGATTTGCTCAGGCGTCCTGTTGGAAATTTCCATCCTCATACCGGCTGCCAATCCCTTTATGGAATGTCTTTTCAGATCCCGCTATAGGATATGCCGAGCCCCAGACAAGCGTGAGGGCTATAGCGCCAATCCACCCTTGTCGGATTGCCCAAAGTCTGAGTTGGATATTAAGGCGGAAAATCGTAATATTCTGGTTGCCTAAGAGAAAAAAGGGTTGGTTAGCAAGCCCTACTTAAATCTAATACTCCGAGAAGCTAGTCCGTGAAAGTGTTCAAATACGCATAAAGAAATAGACAATCATTAAGATTTCAGCGCTTAATTTCAAAATTGTTCCACCGAGGATACCGACGAGAGTGCCAAATCCAACCCGGATTGCTTGATTTATTTCTATACCACGCACCAATTCAGCCCCGACAGCACCTAGGAAGGGACCAATTATGATACCCAAGGGTCCGAAGAAAATCAAGCCAAGGATTGTGCCGATTCAGATTTTTCTTCCAATGGAAACGAGATTTTGGGCTAAGTTGGTAATATTGTTGAGTGACGCAGTAAGTTCAGCTATTTCGCTGACTTGCTGTTCGCTGACTATTCTCTGTTGCTTTATGGAGTCAACAAAAAGATCTATCGATTCCCTAACCCTTTGAATATCTTTTTCAATCGCCGTCGATGCCGTATTAGTAGTATCCGCCAATTGGCGAACCTCATTCGCTACAATTCTGAAGCCTAGCCCATGTTCTGCTGCCCGCGCCGCCTCAATCGATGCATTAATACCTAGAATCTTACTTTTAGCGGAAATGTGCGTAATACTTTTTAGAACTCCGGCCATGTGCTCAATTTTATGACGTACTTGCTCGGTAGAATTATCCATGCTCTTAGCATTTGCTGCAACTTCTTCACTTTCGGATGAAAGGTTCTGCGCGTAAGCATATGCAGTTTCCGTTACCTCTAGAAGTTGCTCACCCATAGATAAGAGTGAATCAAACTGCTCGGTGGAAATCACTACAGACATCGCGCCTTTGATCAGACCCTCATCTCTAATCGGTGCAGCGATTGACACATAGGGAATTTTGAATCGAGTCAGATCATTAACCTTGACAACCACGCGTTCCCCAGTATGGAGAGCTTTATAAGCACCTGATTGTTGATATTTTTCCATTAAATCGCCTTGACGGACTCCAATGTCCAGATCAGGATGAAAGGAGGTAAGCAATACTTTCTCTTTGTCTATTACGAACACTGAGACGGGTTGTTCATACCACTCTTGCAGTTCAGGGGCTAATGCAATTGCATGTTCCAATTTCACTACATCCATCTCTCCTCTACCTAATCAGATAGTCAAAGCACTTTGTAAAGTTTACAGTTGAATAGTACCAATGCAGTGTAACAATACAAAGTACGATACAAAAAACTAAGCTATAAAGTAATTGACCGACAGGAAGCTATAAATATATTGAATATTTTGATAACATTATATAGATTCTGCATTCTGGCAAAAATTCCTGCTTTACCCCTAATTCTTTATCTGAATTCAACGAACATGAAGGAATGAAAAATAAGGGAGTCTGAATGGTGGATTAGTGGCATATTGAGCTGGTAGATCAGGTAAATTGTAGTAGTCATTAGCCAATAAGTATATACTAGACTTAATTACTGCTGAGGTATGGAACAGCTTAGCGCTATAATTAAATTAAAGGGAGACTGATTTTGACATGAATTTCGAACAAATTTACTATGCTAATAGCCAACACAAGGAACATTTCTTGGAGCTTTTAACACAAAAAAAGTCAAACGAGTCTGGCTATTATTCAGCCTATTACATACTAACTTCAACCAAGGAAATTTGGTCCGCAACAAAAAGACATACCACTTTAGAAAAAATTGATTTTGATAAAATCTTAGAACAGGGTTTTGCGAGAAATCATAAAGCGCTTATTTTACTTGCTCAACATCTGTTCATGGCCAGCACTAGCTTTGACTTGGATCATGCTTTGGAAAGCTGGGACCAAATCAGTTACAGCGTAGCTTTGCAAGCCATTAAACTAAGGTGGACTCTTTCGCGTGAAAGTATGGAGGATTTTCTAGAGTAAAACTGAGGCAATGATACTTAAACTATAAAGGTGCTATAAACTTAATGCCTTCAAACCTTGCCTGCCTTTGAAACCACAATCCTTATACAGGGATCGTGGTTTTTTTCTTCGAAGTAAATAAAGACTAGGAAATTGGTGTAAATAGAGAATATTGATTAAAAGTGGTTAGTTTATTACAACTCGTTATATTCCTTAAGAAGTTCTTAAGAATTATAACGAGACTATCGTAAGATTTAGTTGATATCATTACCTAAAGCAAATAGTAGAGGGTGTGATATGATTGAACAAATCAATAGGTGGGAGTGATACATCATGAATATCTTAGTTTGCGATGATGATAAAGAAATATTAGATGCTATAAAAATCTACTTAGAATACGAAGGCTATAAAGTATTTAAGGCGTCAAATGGACTAGTAGCTCTAGAAGTTATAGAAGAGAATGAAATACATCTAGTTATTATGGATGTTATGATGCCTCAGATGGACGGCTTGAGGGCAACTATGAAGATCAGAGAGGATAAAAATATTCCTGTCATTATGCTCTCAGCAAAATCTGAGGATACTGACAAAATAATTGGCCTAAATATGGGAGCGGACGATTATATAACTAAGCCCTTTAACCCTTTAGAATTAATTGCCAGAGTGAAGTCCCAGCTTAGAAGATATACATCACTAGGGAGCCTGGAAACCAAAAGCAATGTCTATAAAACAGGTGAGCTCCTAATCGATGATGAGTGTAAGATGGTAACGGTTGACGGCGAGGAAGTAAAACTTACTCCCGTTCAATATAAAATATTAAAGCTATTGACTGCCAATGCGGGAAGGGTATTTTCCATCGATGAAATCTATGAAAAGGTATGGAAGGAAACTCCCTTTTGTCCCGAAAATACAGTAGCAGTTCATATAAGAAAAATAAGAGAGAGAATAGAAATAAATCCTAAAGAGCCAAAATACTTGAAGGTGGTGTGGGGAATTGGATATAAAGTGGAGAAACTATAGCCATGCAATGGTAACTAAGGTTATTGTCTTTATGATTGCAATACTATGTTTTACTAGTGCCATAACAATAGTTTTAAATGTACTCTTGCATAAGGGTGATTTTAGAATTGTACTTGAAAAAAGCTATTATCTTGGGAGAGATTACTTAAGTGACAGCTCAGAGGTCGTTAGGAACTTGAGAAGGCTAGAAAACTACCAGAGTGAGGAATACATTTTAAGCGGAGGAACTCTCCAAGAAGATCAAATTCTAAGTCAGGAAAACCAGTTGTTTAGAGAGTTTGGATACAACTCGAAGAGCTTTAATCCGAATCTAACCACTGAGGAAAATTTTCAGAAATTCAAGGAAGTTTATGCTGATAGAATTTCTCAGGTCAAAGAAGATTTAATTAAACAAGAGTTACATGACTATAATTCAACATTACAAAGATTAGGTAACTATCAAGGCATTATCTATTATGCAAATAATGGTGAAAAAGAATTAACTAATAGTTCTAACAAAGCTAAAGATTATTTCAAATCCCATCCGTCCTATATAATATTTGAGGGCTCTAAACAAGAGGTCTTTCCAGCAGAAATTCAAGAAAACACTCATTATTACTGGATTACATCAAGTCCTTATCAAATAGGACAACAAGACGTTATGTATATTGCTTTTACTGAGGAGTATTTAAATTCCAGGACTGCAGAATGGAAAGAAAACAAAATCTTTACGACTAATAGTCTCTATCAAATCGCAGGTTTTTTATTAGTTCTGGCAATAGCTCTGATATATCTAGTATTAGTCATCGGTAGAAAACCACATGAGGATCAAGGGGTTCATTTTAACTCTATCGACAGAATCTACAATGATTTTGCCCTTGGTACGTGTTTATTGCTGATTGTATTATGGGTTGGAGCCATGGTTGCGGTAGAGGATTTAAAAATATATGAACTAATATTTCCAATAACCGTCCTAATAGCAACCCTTGGTTTAAGATTGGTGCTATCTTTAGTAAAACATCTTAAAAACAAGACATTTATGAAGCACACCTTAATCTTTAACATCTTTGATAAGATCTTTTATAGTGTTTTTAAATTTATCAAGGATATCTATAATACTGGAAGTGTGGCAGTAAAAGTTGTCTTAATAGTTATAGGCTATCCAATCATAGTAGCGATAACATTCTTTATGTTCCCAATCACTCTAGGAGCTGCAGCATGGATTGCCTTTAAGAAAGTAAAGGAATTCAATGCCATAAAAGAAGGGGTAAAGCAAGTAAAAGAGGGAGATATCCACTACACTATTAATCTATCTGGAGATGGGGAGTTTGCTAAACTTGCTGCAGATATTAATAGCATCACTGACGGTTTATCTAAAGCAGTCGAAAGTGAGACCAAAAGTGAACGCTTAAAAGCAGAGTTAATTACTAATGTATCTCACGATATTAGAACCCCCTTAACCTCTATTATCACCTATGTTGATTTATTGAAGTATGAAACGGATCAGGTAAAGGCAAAAGAATACCTAGAAGTACTTGACCAGAAGTCGCAACGGTTAAAAGTATTAACTGAGGATTTGTTTGAAGCAGCTAAGGCCTCCAGTGGAACTATACCGGTAAATTTTGAAAAAATAGATCTTGTTTCTTTAATAACCCAAGGCTTAGGTGAACTTGATGATAAACTACAAGAGAGTAAGTTAGAATTTCGGCTAAGTCATCCTACCGATAAAGTTTACATCCAAGCTGACGGGAAATTGTTGTGGAGAGCTGTCGAGAATCTGTTATCCAATATCTTTAAATATGCGCTTGCAGGTTCAAGAGTCTATATTGACATTATAGATTTAGGCACCGGGGTAACGCTCATCATAAAAAATATCTCGGCCTATGAACTTAATATTTCTTCTGATGAGCTAATGGAGCGTTTTAAAAGGGGAGATGAATCTAGAAGCAGCCAAGGTAGCGGGTTAGGATTATCGATTGCCAAAAGTCTAATAGAAATTCAAAAAGGAAGTTTTCTCATTGAAATAGATGGAGATTTATTTAAGGCAATCATCCAAATGACCAAAGTAAGTTAAATTAGACAACCCAGTACCCTAGGAAGCCCTATTTCCTTGGGTACTGGGTTGAAAAACAATCATGTTTCACGATACGTGTTGTTTTTATGAATTGTAAAGAAGATTGAACAAAAAGAGTTGCCATGTGGCAGCTCTTTTTGTATTGACAAAAAAATACCGCCACGATAGTATTATGCTATGCGATATATCGCGCGGCATAATACTGAAAGCAGGTTGGAAAATGTCATATACAAGTAGTCCGATGACGGAAGCAATGTATTATATACTCCTTGCCTTAATGAATCCTAATCATGGTTATCAGCTGATGGCGGCGATTGAACAAGTATCAAATGGACGTATCAAAATGGGTCCGGGAACATTGTATGGGGTTCTTACACGACTACAAAAAGATGAAATGATTGTAATATTAAATGATGATGGGCGAAGAAAAACCTACGCCATTACTGAAGATGGCAGAACCGCGCTCAATGTAGAATACAAAAGGTTAAAGGATATGATTCAAGATGGAGTAATATTAGAGGAGAGATCATAAATGGGCAAGTTGGTAAAAAGGCTAATGCTTGATGATATCTATGCTATTGGTCGGAATGAAAACTGGTTTTCTGATATGGCTAAAAGGGGTTTGCATTTAAAAAAAATCGGACGATTTTTTGTACACTTTGAAAGAGGAGAATCAAAGAAAACCAAGTACATAATAGATATTATTAAGGAAAAACCCTCACAAGAACAATTAGATGTTTATCATGATTGCGGTTGGGATATTGTCACAAATATGCAAAGTTTTTATATTTTTTCTGCTGATGAGAAGTTATGCACCTCTGAATTACATACAGATCCAATTGAGCAAGGCTTTTCCTTGTCCTACTTAAATAAACGACTAAAAATTAATTTAATCATGATGTCCATTGCAATGCTGCTATTCTTTGGCATTATGTTTAGCATGTTTATTTTAATTGATGAGCCTTTTTTATTTATGACTAAGGGTCCGTTTGTTCAGCAACTGCTCGTTATAATTGCTGAACTATATGTTTTTTATTCCGTAATGCGAAATTATGTAGTTATTCGTAATCTTAAAAAATCTCTCTTACAGGGTAAGGCAATTGATCACAAAGAGAACTATAGAAAAGCCCGATTGACTGGAGGTATATTAGCAGGTTTATTTTTGCCTCTGGCCTTATTAACTATTTTCATACCGTTTGTTGAAATTACCAAGAGCAAAGACTACACACTGCAGTAATTGCATTTTTAGGTAATATCCTTACAATTTGGCTAGTGATATTGATAATGGATCGTGTCAAAGCTTGGTTGCAAAAACGTAACGAGAAAAAAGGAGAAGTTGCTTCGGAAAAAAGAGGAAAACGGGCTTCTAATATATGGAATAAGTATGGTCTCCCTGGCTTGGCCCTTGTTTCTCCGATCTTAATCGGGAGTCACCTTGGTGTAATCTTGGCCATGAGTTTCGGAGGCAAACGGAAGCAGATTACTTTCTGGATGACTTTCAGTGTTCTTATTTGGGCTGTTGCGATGGGGATCGCTTCATACTATGGGATTGACTTCTTATTTAGTCAAACAGGTCGAGAAGGATTTTTGACTGACTTACTTAAAATAGAATGATCGGAATTAATGCCGGCTAAGTCACCTGATGAACGAGGCAAAAAAATGCTTACTGTAATCATTTGACAAAACAAATTTTAGAATATAGTATTTAATCTGTATATTCCTGTATACCTGTATATATAACGCTAGATTCTAATTACAGGCAATATAAGCCAGTAAAACCCTATTGTGGAGGAAAGAGAATGAGAAACAACATCAAAGAATCGTTGGTTAGCTGCGTGGAGCAGTTAGACGAAGAAAATTCAATAAGATTGGCTAAGGAAGCCTTAGATGATGGGATTGACCCTATATATCTGCTCGATTTAATGAATGAGGGAATGAAGAGGGTAGGTATACTTTATGATTGTAGAGACTATTTTATTGCAGACTTGATCATGGCGGGACTGATCTTTAGACAAATATTGGAACTAGAAGAAATGACTGATTTTTTTCATCGAACCTATGATAAGAAGTCGGGAAAAATCGTTATTGGAACTGTTAAAGGAGATATACACGATATCGGGAAAGACATTTTTAGGTATATGCTAGAGGCATATGGCTTTGATGTGATTGATCTTGGGGTCGATGTCTCAAGAGAAATCTTTGTGAAAAATGTCGAGAAACATAACCCGGATATTTTGGCGCTGAGTGGTGTATTAACGAGTACCGTAGATGAAATGAAAGAAGTCGTAAATTCTATGGTGGAAGCACATCTAAGGGATAAAGTTAAGATCATTATTGGTGCTAATCATCTCACACAAGATGCCTTCAGGTTCATCGGTGCGGATGGCTTTGCTACAGATGCTTCAGTAGGGGCTAAATTGTGTAGGGAATGGGTGAATGCTGGTAATGGGCAAGGAGTAGAAGGGAATGGCTGATCCGGTTTATATCAGAATTGTTGAAGATATCAAGAAGAAGGTAAACAGCGCAGTATTAAAACCAGGTGATACCGTTCCGCCAGAAGCCGCACTTTGTAAAGAATATGGTGTTAGCCGAATGACGGTCAGAAAAGGTCTGGCTATTTTGGCAAGTGAAGGATATATCTTTTCTGTTCCTGGTAAAGGTAACTACGTCCAAAAACCGGAAGTAAACAAATATACGTTACATTATGATGAGATGAATAACCCTATTAACAGTGTTGATAAAGCACGATTATTGGAAGTAACGATTATCATGCCTGACGAAAAGTTAGCAGATGAGTTGCAAATTACCAGAAATAAGCATGTTATTATGATTCGCAGGTTATTCTATACAGATGGAAGCCCTATAGCTTATGATGTTAAATATTTGCTTTATAGTAAAGGTATGCCTATTGTTGAAAAGGAAATTGAACAGGCTACATTCCAAGAAATGGTATCGAATAGTATGCCCATTTTTGCATTAAAGAAAAGAATAAGTATTAGTGCTCAGATACCTAACACAGAAATTAAGCGCTATCTCAATATTTACGATGAACTTGCCTTATTGGTTGTTGAGCAGAAGCTCTACAACAATGAAAATAAGCCAATTGGCATAGGGGTGACTAGCTATAGAGGAGACTATATAAAATTGCAGGGTAGAAGTGATTAATCGTTTAATGACACAAGGTGGAGGGATCTTTTTGAACTATTATAATGTGGTTTTTCAACCTGGTGACGTTTCGTTAGAAGTCGCAGAAGGTAGCACACTAAAGGAAGCCATGAATGATGTAGGCTTAGAGTTTGATTTCCTCTGCGGCGGTAGAGGAACATGCGGAAAATGTCGGGTCAAAATTTCTAAGGGATTGACGACACCGGTTATCAGAGAACAAGAAATGCTTCAGGTTAAGGAAGTAGACGAAGGTATTCGTTTAGCGTGCCTGACTACTGTACACAATGATTTAATAGTGGAGCTTCCAAACCAAAAAAAACTTGCTCACAATATCTTAATAGCGTCTGAGGAAAGGGCATTTCAAATAGCGCCTCAACTCCACAAAGTATTTATTGAAGTTGATAAGCCTTCTCGTGAGACTCAGAGTTCTGATTGGCGTCGCTTAAAGGAAGGTTTAGTTAAACAAGGGTATAAGGATCACGAATTAGAGTCAACGGTCTCCATTTTAAGACAGATGCCAGATGTCCTTAGAGGGGCCAATAACCTCATCACCGCTGTAATGTATGAAAGTACAGTAGCTGGAATCGAAGCACAGGATTCCACGAAAACGATGCTCGGAATGGCCTTCGATATTGGAACCACTACCATTGTGGGTTATTTGCTCGATCTTTATTCTGGGAAAGAGTTAAGTGTGGTTTCTACCCTTAATCCCCAGACTACGTTTGGGGCAGATGTTATTTCTCGGCTTACCTTTGCGAACCATGAAGAAAATGGTCTAATAAAATTGCAGAGTGCTGTGGTTGAGGCCATTAATAAACTAATTGTAGAAGCGGCACAAAAAGCTTCTATTCTCAGAAATCAAATCTATGGGATTTCTATCGCAGGGAACACGTGTATGCATCATATCTTTCTAGGCATAAATCCTCAGAGTATTGCGGTGTCCCCTTATGTACCTGCCCTCAGTGAGCCTTTGGTATTAGATGCTTCGGAACTTAATATTAGCATCAATCAGGCCGGGAAAGTCTTCATGCTACCCAATATTGCAGGCTTTGTGGGGGCTGACACGGTAGCAGTGTTGTTAGCCACTGAGTTAGATCGAAGTGAAGATATTAAGCTCGTTATTGATATTGGTACTAATGGTGAGATTGCGCTTGGCTCAAAAGAAAAGATGGTTGCTTGTTCGGCTGCTGCAGGCCCGGCCTTTGAAGGGGCTCAGATCAGTAGTGGGATGAGGGGCGCCGTTGGGGCAATAGACCATGTGTATTATCGGGACAAGCTTGAGTATTCCGTAATTGGGGGAGAAAAACCCTTAGGAGTGTGCGGTTCTGCTTTACTTGATACGGTCGCAGGGTTGGTGGAACTCGGTATTCTTAATAAGAGAGGGAAATTCTTGGAATTCGAGCAACTGACTAATCCTGTGGCCCAAAGGTTTAAGGAAAATCTCATACAGTATGAGGGGCAAGGAGCATTTTTGCTTGCTGAAGCAGATTCAACCGGTCACGGCAGACCTATTATGATTACCCAAAGTGATATCAGGGAACTTCAGATGGCCAAGGGAGCTATGGCGGCAGGGGTTAGAGTTCTAATGGAGACCTATGGTATCCAAGCCCAAGACATTAATGAAGTTCTGTTAGCCGGTGCCTTTGGAAACTACTTGACCCCGCATAGCGCCTGTGTCATAGGATTGATTCCTCTTGAACTGGAAAGTAAAATTAAAATGATCGGTAATGCAGCCGGTACCGGCTCTAAATTAGCATTGCTTTCTTCAGGTGAATTCCGTAGAGCCAGGGATATCGCTAACGTTGTTAAATTTGTCGAATTGGGCAGTTACCCTAGATTCAATAGTATTTTCGGTGAATGCACATATTTTAACATTAAATAGCCAGAAAAAATGGATGCATATTAGTAAATTGAAGCACTGAACTGATAAAATAGTTCTTTGCTTCTTTTTTATTCCTGGCTGTGTCTGATCTCGATAGCTCTATTCGAGTCTTGATTATTGGGACACTTAAGCTGCGATGCCAAGCAAATAGTTTTTAGGAAATTTCCTAAATGATGACAGATTTCTAAAGAAAGGGATTGTGAAAAAGAATATTTGACAAAATAATTGAATATTGATAATATAATGCCATAAGACATGTATATACAGGAATAGCTATGACATCAAAGGAGGAAACTTAAATGATTATCATTGGCGAAAAAATAAATGGAACCATACCAAGTGTCAAAAAGGCCATAGAGCAAAAGGACGAAGAATTCATTAGAAATCTTGCCTTAATGCAGGCTGAGGCAGGCGCTGATTATCTTGATATATGTGCTAGTACTGCACCAGATGTCGAAGTAGATACTTTACTATGGCTAATGGACATTGTTCAGAACGCAGTGGATACGCCGTTGTGTATCGATAGTCCAAATCCACTAGTTATTGAAAAGGTTTTCCCCTATGCTAAACGCCCTGGATTGATTAACTCCGTTTCTGAAGAAGGTGGAAAATGCGAAATAATCTACCCGATCATTAAAGGGACAAAATGGGAAGTTATTGCACTGACGTGTGATAGTAGGGGCATTCCGAAAGACATTCAGACAAGGGTAGACATTACAAAAGTTATGGTTGAAAAGGCTCTAACTTATGATATTACCCCTGATAGGATCCACATTGACCCTCTTGTGATGGCGCTATCTGCAGATAATCAATCTCTATTAAACTTTGTCGAGACCTTAAAAGAAGTGAAAACCTTATATCCTACTATTAAAGTAACTTCTGGTTTAAGCAATATATCTTTCGGAATGCCTTTAAGAAAAGTGGTTAATCAACACTTCTTAACCCTTGCAATCAATGCAGGTATGGATTCTGCCATCTTGGATCCCTGTAGTCGGGATATGGTGACGACACTGTATGTTACAGATGCGTTACTGGGGAAAGATCGCTTTTGTAGAAATTACTTGAATGCTTACCGCAAAAATAAGATCGGCCCTCTAAAGGTTGAAGCGTAATACGTGTAATGGAATTTTTTTTAACGAATCTTGTATATACAGTTAGATATTAGTATATTCTAATTTGTTAGATTGCTCTGACTGTTCGGATAAAACATGTTATCAAAACAAATAATATTTCAACAATTCATTAAGATTTGAGGAGGTTTAATTATGCTCGACTTACAGGTATTAACTCAAGCGGTAGGAGATCTCGATGAAAAAGCCATTTTAACTATGATCAACGATTTTGTAGCTACAAACCCTAGTGGTGAAGATGCCCAAAAGATTGTTTTTGCCTGCCAGCAAGGTATGGCGATTGTCGGAGAGCTGTTTGAAAAGAACGAATACTACGTTGGGGACTTGATTTTTGCCGGAGAATTACTATCCAAAACGATTGAATTACTAAAACCTGTGTTAACTGGTGTTGCCTCGCAAAAAGTTGGTTCTATTGTTATTGGTACAGTTGAGGGAGATTTGCACGATATTGGGAAGAATATTTTCGGTAGTATGGCAGAAGCCGCAGGCTTTGAGGTGTACGACCTAGGGATTGACGTATCGCCCAACGCCTTTGTCGAGAAGGTGAAAGAAGTTAAACCACAAATCATTGGGATGAGTGGCGTTCTGACCCTTGCTATTGATTCCATGAAAAAGATAGTTAATGCCCTAAACGAAGCAGGTCTAAGAGACAGTGTAAAAATAATTATTGGCGGGAATCCTGTTAATGAAGACGCTTGTAAGCAAATCGGTGCGGATGCTTTCACGACAAACGCTGCTGAAGGGCTGAAAACTTGTCAAGGGTGGGTGAAATAATATGACAGATGCCGCAGTTATGACGAATGAACGAAATCAGATCTTCCGCGATCTATTCAGCGGAAAAACTCCCAAAAGAGTACCGATCAGCAACCCAGCAACTCAAGATTTTGCTATTCAATACGCTGGTTTGGACCTAGCTGAATGTCAATGGGATTTAACGAAGTTAGAGCCCGTTTATGATAAGTTCTGTCAAGATTTCTATACCGACACTTATCCTGGTGGTTCTATCCGAATTCCCTCACACTATCAAATTCTTGGGTCAACCCCTATTGTCATGAGTTCCAGCGGATTCATGCAGCATCCAGAAGTCGTGGGTTTGTTGGCTGAGGAATATGACCAGTTTATCGCATCCCCGTATGATTGTATTGTTGAAACAGTTTTGCCACGTTTATACACCGGTTTTAACGGGGAGCCCGGTAAAGTGGCAATGACCTTAGCTAAAGCAATGCGGGCTCAATCTGATGACTTGGCATACCTCGGATCGATTAGAGCAAAACTGAATGCAAAATATGGCTATGCCACCATGATCGGTGCCTTAACTGAAGCTCCATTTGATTTTATGGCAGACTTCCTGAGAAGTTTTAAAGGAATTTCGGGTGATGTCAGGCGATATCCGGATAAGATAGTGGCAGCCTGCGAAGCGGTATTACCACTGATGATTAAGAAAGGGACTTTGCCAAATCCTTCAATGCTAGGCTATACGTTTATTCCACTACACATGGCTCCCTATTTGCGGGATAAAGATTTTGCAACCTTATATTGGCCAACCTTTAAAAAGTTAGTCGAGACATTGGCTGGAATGGGCCAAAATGTCCAATTGTTTGTGGAACACGACTGGATGAGATACCTCGACTATCTGTATGAATTACCAGAAAACACAATTATGAGGTTTGAATACGGAGATGCCAAGCTTGTTAAGGAAAAGCTGGGTAAAAAACACATTATTTCTGGCTTCTATCCAGTGACTATGTTGCAAACGGGAACTAAGGAACAGTGTGTAGATAAGGCCAAAGAATTATTAGACATTCTTGCCCCAGGAGGACGGTATTGGTGGCAAGCGGACAAGAGCATTATCCATCTGGAAGCCAATGGTCCAGTTGTAGAAAACCTTAGAGCTGTCTTGGAGTATGTTCATGAAAACGGAACCTACTAATACTGGGGGGAGAGGATAAAATGGATTCGAAATATTATGAGACTTGGGAAGAATATTTAGCAGAGCACCCGGAATTAGAGGGAAAGCCTGCACACGCAATCGCCCCAAAAATCGAAAAGTATGAAGACGCTATGTTTGTGTTTATTATGGATTTGTTATTGTAAGTTAATTTGATTTTAAGAGTTGGTTATAGGGCAACACCTGACCTCGTAGGGACTATTATGCACATTGCTGCAAAAGAATGCTTTATCGAGGACGGAGGTTGCCCGTACTTGCCTTAAGATAGTTCAGAATATTCTTTGTTGGGTCTCGTATTTAGTTTCTAGATATAAAGGAGGTGAGAAAAGGACAAGATACAGGGTAACCTAGGTTAGTCTAATAAATTTGATTTTGAGAGGAGATTTATAATGGGAAAAGGATTAAAAAAGTCGATTATTAATCTTTATGGATTACCTTCCTTTGGGTTTCAGTTATTTGTCAATATGGAGGTATTCTTTTTTGCAGCATTTCTAACAGATTTTGCAAAACTTCCAATGGCCCTGGTTGGTACTGTATTGATGATCACCAGTATTTTTGATATCTTATGGGTTCCTACTGCAGGAATAATATTGGAAAAGAGTAATATGAGGTGGGGTAAATACCGTTCATGGTTACTTGTAGGACCTCCATTTGCGGCATTGTTCTTTATTTTGCAGTTTTCTAAAATCGGCTCCCCAACAATGAATGCTATTATTATTACTGTCGGATTTGTCGTCAGTCATTTAATCTGGAACATTTTTTATGCTGGACATGTTGCCTTGAATTCCTCCATGACAACGGTCAGAGAAGAAAGAATTGCTATGTCTACAAACAGGGGGATGTTCAATTCCTTAGGTGCTATCGCGTTTTCCTTAATCGGTATGAAGATGATCTTGGCCCTTGGCGAAGGAAAAGACCCTGCGACAGGATATACGCTAACCGTTATAATTACTGGAATTGTCATGATTGCTTGTTATTTTTCCTTGTTCTTTATGACCAAAGACTATGCTTTCCACGGAACCTCTGCTCAAACAGGAAAACCTGCCGAAAAAATGCCTATTAGCGAGATGCTGAAACAGATCGTAGTCAATCCGCCACTCATGGGTTTGATGTTGGGTGAACTTGGCAGATATTTAGGTAGGTTTGTTATCTTTGGATTAGCGTTCTATTATTTTAAATATGTTGTCAATAATCTGGCTGTTATCGCGATTTTCATGACGGGGCTTAACGTTGTTACCTTCGTTGGTGCTTTGATTGCAAATCCACTTGCTAAGAAGTTTGGTGAGAGAAATGTCTATATTTTGTCACTTTCAATCTTTATAGTCGGGCTTTTGGCGGTATGGGCCTTACCTATGAATTATGTTTCCTTCATGATCATCATGTTCATTGCCTATTTAGGATATGGAATGCCTGATGCTTTGGGTGTTGTTATGTATTCATCGACGGTTGATTATGGTGAATGGAAAACCGGCAAGAATGCCAGAGGATTCATCATGTCTCTAATTAGTTTTCCAATCAAGACGGCAATTCTTGTAAGAAGTGTTATAATCACAGGAGTGCTGGCGGGTGCAGGATATGTTGCAAATATGAAGGCTACACCAGTACTAGTAGAATCTATCAAAAACGGGTTAACTCTAATTCCAGCGATTATTATGCTTGCAGGTTTGATGTTCATTATTTTCCTTTATAAAATTACACCTCAAAGTCTGGCTAAAATGCAAGAAGAAATTGCTGCTAGAAAAGCCTAGATTAACGGCTAAGATAGTTTTCGTTTTGAAGGATTTCAAATAAGAGAGATGATTAAGCCCATCTCTCTTATTGTAATTAAAGCTTGAATGAATGGATTCAAATCCAGAGCGAAATCATTCGTTGATAAAGGGGTTAGGTATATGGAAGAAAGAGATCTCCAAAAATTTATTGAGATAATGCCAAGCTTAAATGAGGTTATGCAGGACGATATTACCGTTATTGTGTTCGATCTTAGAAAAGAGATTATCGCGGCCTATGCACCAGGTCAACTTAAAATGCCTTCCAAAGCTGGGGATCCAATTAAGAATATGGAAAATTTTAATTTGGTAAAGAAATCCAAAGAACAATTACCGTCAATAGTTCCTACAAGATTCTTCGGAGTTCCTGCCAAAGGTCTTCTTACCCCAGTCTTTGACGAAAATAGAGAGGTCGTTGCCATAGTATCGGTTTCTAAAAGTATCGAAAAAGAAGCAAAAATCGAAGAAGGTACTTCTAAGCTCTTTTCCTCTATGGAACAATTGAACGCTGGTATTGAGGAAATTGCTTCAAGTTCACAACAACTATCAACGTTTATCAGAGAAATGGATGAATTCAGCTCGCAAACTGAAAAAAAGATAAAGGCCATCGATGGCATAATAGAGGATATTAAAAGCATATCCAAACATTCAAACCTCCTAGCCTTAAATGCATCTATAGAAGCAGCGAGGGCGGGAGAGGCAGGCAGAGGATTTAGTGTCGTAGCTAAAGAAATGGGCAAACTCTCAAGCTTAAGTAAGGAGTCAGCAGAAAAGGTGGCAGGGTCGCTTTTAGAAATAAAAGAGGCGATTGAGTTTATCAGTGGAGGAATCAATAGAACAAGCCTTTCATCGGAAAACCAAGCTGCAGCAACTGAGGAAATGGCAGCTACGAGTGATGAGATTGTATCTATCGCAAAGCAACTATCTGATTTAGCAAAGGTTCAAACGGTAGATGAAATATTCAGTCAGAAGAAGGTATAACTACTTCTTGCCTATCAAATAGGTATCATAGGAGGAGATGGTTGCATGACAGCGCAGAAAGAAAAAGGATGGCAAAGGTATCATACAATCTGGCTAATGCTCTTTATTGGATGGGTAGTTTCCTATGCTGACAGGACTCTGACGGGGCCAGTCGTTACTTGGATGATTGCTAACGAAGTTGGTTTTTTAGAAGCTGCCAGTAATCCTCATGCTCTTGGTGGTTTGCTAGGAAGCTTATTTTTCGCTGGATATATGCTGACCCAATTTCCCGGAGGTTACTTTGGGGACAAGTTTGGTTATAGGACGATTGTGGTTATCAGTATTTTTTGGGCGGGAATTACCACTCTATTAACGGGATTGACTGGTGGCTTAGTGGCTTTTATTGCCTTGCGGGTCCTCACCGGATTAGGTGAGGGAGTACTTTATTCAAATGACCGCTCCCTAGTTGCAGAAGTCACTCCTCCCAATAAGCTTGGTTTAGGCATGGGAGTAGTCATGGGCGGACTTACAGTAGGTTTGTCTGCCGCTCTGGTAGGAACAGTATACTTAATAGAATGGGCTCAACCTTCCATGGGTGTCAATGCTTGGAAAGCGCCCTTTCTTATCTTGGGGACAGTCACAATTATCGTCGCCTTCATTATTCGGAAGGCACTGAGACCTCAAGGGAAAATTGGTTCTGAGAATTTTGGCAAGGCTTTCTTCAATTTGCTGAAGTATTCTAGCGTATTCTTTGTGGCCATTATGGCTGTCTATTTTATAACGAATGCTCTACACTTAAATGATGTGATCATTGCCATTCTCTTAACGTGTCTAGCGTTTGTACTAATTGCCTTTATCTTTATCAAGAAAGGGAATGAAGTTAACCCGATATTAAGGGACAAAAATCTTGTCCTTATCTATATTTCATATATAGCGATATTATGGCACCTCTGGTTCTATGGTTTTTGGGGAGGCGCCGTAATCAAAGAGTTTGGTGGCGGTACTCTAACTTCGGCCTTATTGGTTATTTCTTTCAATGCTATTGCTGGGGTAATCGGTTTTCCTTTAGGTGGAAAAATCTCCGATATGGTAGCCCATAAACCGAATGGTCGTCGCAATGTCTTAATCGCGATGGAAGCACTTTTGACGGTGTTTATCTTTGTCTTTGCAGCTTATGTCATGTCCGGAAGAAATGATATGGTTGTGCAATCGGTCATTCTCTTTGTTTCTGGTTTAATCTTTTTCGCGTTGCAAGCGGTTGCCCATGCCCTTACTTCAGAAATTGCACCCGTTCATTTGCGCGGAGCAGCGTTTGGAATGCTGAATCTTGTATCTGAAATTGGTGCAGTATTATCGCCGGTGATTTCGGGTGCCATTCGAGATAGTACAGGAAGCTGGGGAACGCCCTTAATTTTAGATGGCGTTTTAATGGGAATCAGCTGTATTATGATCATGGGAGTCAGTACGAAACTTGCGGATAATAGAAGTAGTGTATTACTGCCAAAATAAATTGGTTTCTGCATTAAAGGTACCTTCTAACCCTTGGACATGTTGCGATATGATAAGTTCGCATCGAATCAAGGAGTCCCGACGGCTGAAATCAGCATTGTACGGGACTTCTTGAATAAATAATGCGATAATGCACTTGTAAGGAAAATAGTCAATTAAACATTCGGGACCTACTTTTATTGCAAGTATTGGAGGCACCAAGATGGCAACAGGAATAATCCACAGTGGGGCTTGCGGGTTTACCATCCATGTCAAGGCAGTGAGTGATGGTAGTCAATTTGACTCTCGAAGAAGTAAACTGATAAAATTAGAGATAACAAGCGATTGTCCTAATTACCAAAAGATCGCCAACGAGTTAACGGAAGTTGATGCCTACAAAGAAATTCTGAATAAACTTCATACTGGGAAGGTTTATGAAATTTTTGCGAAATATAGCCCGCATCCTAGCTGTCCTGGAGTTTCTGGAATACTGAAAACGGTGGAAGTGGCAGCCGGTTTGGCATTGCCACAAAATGCTAGTATTAGCGTAACGAAATAAAAAGTGGGGCAATTGTTATGGAAACTATTATAAGCAATCTAGTCAAAGACGCCTTAGCATTAAATGCAACCCATGCTTCAATTGCCGAAGTGACTGAGATCAAGTTTAATGAGGATTTCAGAAAGCTATGTGAACAGAATTCATGTGGTTCTTACAATAAAAACTGGATGTGCCCTCCCGCTGTAGGACCTTTCCAAAAATTGAAAGAAAGGGCCTTGAGTTTTAAGCAGGGTCTTTTGTTCCAGACAGTCCATCCCATAGCAAGTTCTCTTGACTGGAAAGGGATGCTAGAGGGAGGAGTTAATCATACGAAGATATTCAGAAAAATACTGGAGTGTATGGAGAAAAACTATGATTTTAAAGAAATCCTTCCGTTGAATGCGGGTCCATGTACCTATTGTACAAAGTGTGCCTATTTAGTGGGAGAGAAATGTAATTTTCCAGATAAGGCCGTGTCATCCGTTGAGGCTAATGGAATTGACGTAATGGACTTGGTGAAAGCCTCTGGAATACCCTATACCAATGGGAAAAATACTGTTTCCTATGTAGCCTTAATATTGTTCAATAGTTAATAAGCTCAGATCACATAATGTGAATCTCATGGGAAATAGAAGCGAGGTGGTTGTCTTGAAAACAGTGGGCATAGCCTGTCAAACAATTGAGGACGAACTTAAGGCTGTCTACAAGACCTTGCCGGTCCCTTTCCCTATCGTGTGGGTTGAATCAGGTCTACACAATTATCCTTCTCAGTTGAAGGGAAGAATCCAAGAAGAAATCGACAAGATTAGTGGCGCGGAGAATATTCTTCTGTTGTTTGGATATTGTGGCAATAGCATCGAGGGTCTTGTTTCTGCACAGGCCCGATTAGTAGTGCCAAAGGTTGAAGATTGTATATCCTTGTTGCTCGGTGGAAATAAGAATCGTCTAGCCCTAAGTGCGGAGACCCCAGCCTTTTATTTGACAGATGGTTGGTTGCGGTATGAGAAAAATATCTACTGGGAGTATGAAAAGTGCTTAGAGAAATACGGTGAGGACAGAGCCTTGCGGATTTTCCGAGCTATGTTTGCGCATTATTCCAACCTCAATTTCATTGACACGGGAACTTATAATTTAGAGTTCGTAATGAACAGGACAGCTGAGTTCGCAACAAAGTTAAATCTTAAGCAGGGAATTGTTCCCGGTACTTTGAAATTGATTACTAAGGCATTCTTGGAAGAATGGGATGAAGATTTTCTCATAGTTCCGCCGGGAGTACCTATACACCTAAACTATGGTGTGGTCTCTCCGACTAGTCAGGGCCAGAAAAAATGAGGGCTAATTTCATTTCTAAGTAGATATGGTATCCAATACACTAAAAGCTGCCGTTTATTATTTACGGCAGCTTTTAGTACGTGCGTACTGATTGGAATTACTTATTCTGACATCTAAGCAATACTTAGTCTATGCTTAAGCGATTCTAGATTAAATTCTATGCGGTGTTTACGACGGAAATCTAAATAACCCAAGACTCGTTCAGGGGAAGTGTTAAGAATCTGATGTTGAGAAATCCCAACCTCACGAACCAACTCTACAGCTTCGCTAAATTCACCGACTCGATCCCAAAAGTGAGCATCACTTCCTAAAATTACAGGACCTTTATACTTTGCCATGTAACGAGCAATAGAACGGCAGTTTTCCCGTGCTCTACCTTTTTCTTTAATCGTTGAAAGTGAACTATTATTAACCTCTACAGGGATATTTAAAAGGGCAGAAGCGTGTGCGATTTTTTCAAGATCCATCTCAAAATCCGGTCGCCCAGGATGAACCATCATATCTGTATAGGGATTTTCCATTGCTTTAATATAAGCTTGAGTGTTTTGTTCACATGTCCCACCCGGATAACAGATCGGATGTAGGCCGACGAGAATCAGTCTCAAATAGGCTAAATATCTTAACGGCATATCTAATTCGCCTTCATGGTTCGTGATATTGGCTTCTACTCCAGGTAAAATTTTAACTCCAGATAGCTCATCCGGTAGAATTGACAAGTTGTCAAAATGAAAAAGATGAGGAGCACCTGGCATACTTGGGCCGTGGTCTGCCATTCCCAATAATTTAAGTCCTCTGCGTGAGGCCGCTAACGCATTTTCTGTAATAGTACTATACGCATGTCCGCTTGCAATGGTATGAGTATGCAAATCAACCAACAGTTCCATAATAACACCTCATTACTTTTGTTAATAACGCCTATTTAAACGTTTACTCCATTATATATTATAGTTGTTAACGAGAAATTATCGCCAAGTAAAGTTTAGGTTAAAAACTATTCAGAAAGTCAATTTAAAAAAACAAGGGAAAGAAACAAGGAACCTGTCCCCCTGTTCGCCACGCGGCAAAGGAGGACTCTTAGTATAATTGCCGTTTCATCCTAATAACTGAAGCGGCAATTTTTACGGTATACAAAATTGAGTGCCAAATTGTTAGGTTGAAAGTTCTTTTCAGGAGAAATAGTTGACTTTGTCAACTATTTCTCCTATAATTATCTCAAAATTAAATTTTTGGAGGTACATTCATGAACTCTGTTGATAAGCCCTTGATTCATACCATTCGAAGATTCAATCGGTTCTATACCAATATTTTGGGACTGCTGGATCGGCATATGCCGGATAGTGACTTTTCACTGGCGGAAGTGCGCGTTCTATACGAGATCGGACATAGGAAGAATTGTACGGCCATGGATCTAATCGAAACGCTTAGGATTGACCCGGGCTATCTAAGTAGGATCATCAAACGCTTTAGGAAGGAAACTCTTCTATACAGAGTACAGTCCCCAGAGGATGGACGTCTATACTATCTAAACCTGACAGATATAGGGAAAGATACCCTTAGGAAGCTGGATTCCCTCTCCAACGGTCAAATCCAGCGATTGATCAATAGCGTCCCGGAACGAGATCGTATGAACGTTGCGGAAAGCATGAAAACCATCGAAAATGCCCTCACCGCAAAACCTATCTTTTCAGGCGAAGAGGTTAAAATCCGTTGTGAATTGAGACCAGGAGATGTAGGTGATTTGATTCGATTGCATGGCAGGATTTATGCCGAAGAATGTGGACATAACCATGCGTTTGAAGGCTATGTGTGCAAAACTTTTTATAATTTATTCCAAAACTATAGTCCTGAAAAGGACAGATTCTGGTTTGCAGAACTCAATAGCAAAATGATGGGTGCCATTGCCATCGTCGAACATTCAGCGAAACTGGTTCAGTTAAGGTGGTTCATCCTACATCCATCAGTCAGACGCCTTGGCCTTGGAAAAACGCTGCTCAATGAAGCTATTAACTACTGTAAGGAGAGAGGATATCAGAAGGTATTTCTGGAGACTACAAAAGATCGAGAAACAGCGATAAAGATGTACACCAAAGCAGGATTTAGGAAAGTGACGGAGCATGACGTCAAGATGTGGGGCAAGGAACTAGTTGAACAAACCTACGAGTTAAACTTGACCTGAGGTCCTGTTTTATATGGGGAATTAGGTTGTGAAGAAAGGAGTTATTATTGGATAGTTCGGCAGACAGGAGAGATAAAAGTGACAGGACAGCTTAAAATCATAACTGCAATGCTCATCTTCGGAAGCATTGGGGTGTTCGTGAAGGAAATCAATCTATCATCAAGCCAAATTGCGTTCCTAAGAGGTGTTATCGGAAGTTTGTTCTTGATTGGCGCTAGCCTTGTTGTTAGGAGACCATCGCGGTTTTAAGCTATATTGACCCGATTTCAGCAGTGATAATGGCTGCGATATTCTTAGGAGAGAGCATGAGTTCTATTCAGATGATGGGTGGTATCCTTATTTGAGATGACCTGGTCCCTAGAAGAGCACGCTAGGCACGAAAGGGAGTTCATCACAAAAATTGAAGAACAAAATTGGTTACTTATACTTTTTCCATGATCCTTGGTTTTCCTGGGTCACAGGAGGGGCTTTTTACGTCAGAAACAGAGGCAAGTCTCATTAAATAATAGCACTCTTCTCGCAGCATGTGATCTGGTATTAAGGGGTGAAGAATTCCTAAGACGGTTTTATTTAAGAAGCATTTTTTGAAGTTGCATTAACATTAGGGCTTGGCTGATTAATTTGGTCAAGCCCTTCATCTATGAATTAATAAATGAGAAATGAGAACTCTATTAATAGATTAAGGGAGAAGGTGGAACAAAAGTATGCAATCTTACAAAAAGGGGTTAATCATTTTCGGATTAATTTTTTTAACGTATCAGAAAGTATAAGTTTAGGGTCCCCCCTTTACTTGCGAATTTGGTATTATAGAAGTATGAAAGAGAACATTTTAAGAGAAATATTTTTCGATAAACATAAGCATTGGGAAACGTTCTCAGAAAAGCATAAAGAACGTTTACGAGCCATCGTTATAAAAGAGGTGGAGAAATTTCACAGATGCGGGGATCCAAAAAATGGTTTCAAGCTTCTGGTATGTGAAGGTTGCCATGATGTAAGGATCGTGCCGTATCGCTGTAAAGGACGGTTTTGCACAACTTGTTC
>LADV01000165.1 GCA_000961805.1 Peptococcaceae bacterium BRH_c23
TGGCTTATATGATTTTTGGGTCGATAATCCCTTGCCCTTAGTACCTCGTCATCTACGGTTAGAAGTTGAGGAACGAGTCGATGCCCAAGGTCAGATCTTAAGACCTTTAACTGAAGCGGATGCGATTAAGGCTATCTTAGCTCTGAAAAGTGAAGGTGTTGAAGCCATCGCGGTTTCGACCTTGTTTTCATTTTTGAATCCTTTGCATGAACAGCGGATCGGCGTTTTGTGTCATGAATTATTTCCAGAGGCTTATGTATCCCTGTCTTCCGAGATTGCCCCAGAATTTCGCGAATTTGAACGTACCTCAACAACCGTGATGAATGCTTACCTGCAACCGATTATGAATAGATATATTTCTATTCTTCGCAACAAACTGAAGGAAAAATACGGCGAGGTTAATCTGCGCATTATGCAGGCCAGCGGCGGCACAGTCACAGCAGATGCCGCTGAAAAACTAGCCATCGCCACGGTTAATTCTGGTCCTGCCGGTGGAGCCATAGCCGGAGCTTTTATTGGTAATTTAACGGGAGTACAACAAATCATTAATGTAGATATGGGTGGCACAAGTTTTGATATCAGTCTAATTGATGATGGAGTACCTAAAATAAGTTCAGATACTAAATTTGAAGGCTACCCAGTCAAGATCCCCATAATAGCCATTGATGCCCATCGGGGCGGGTGGCGGAAGTATTGCTTAGAGGGACCGTGGTGGGCGATTAACGTTGGACCTCAAAGTGCAGGGGCTAATCCTGGACCAGCCTGTTATGGTAGAGGCGGGGTTAAACCCACAGTGACGGATGCCAACCTTGTTTTAGGCCGCCTCAACCCAGATTATTTCTTAGGTGGAGAAATAACCTTGGATACAGCCAAGGCCCTGCAAGCAATCGAGGAACATTTAGCGGTCCCCCTAGGATTAAGTGTTGAGCAGACTGCCGCCGGGTTGATCAAAATTGTCAACGCAAATATGGCCAAAGGGATCGGTGTAAATTCAGTGGAGAAGGGCTATGATGTGCGGGAGTTTGCACTCGTCGCCTTTGGTGGAGCTGGCGGCTTACATGTCTCGGAGCTGGCCCAAGACTTAGGAATTAAGAAAGTCATTATTCCGGCACTGGCAGGGAATCTTTCGGCCTTAGGTTTACTGGTGGCCGATGCCCGCCATGATTATGTTCGGACGGTAGCCAAAGAAATGACTGAGATCGATTATTCCAGCATTAGAGCATTTTATCGAGATATGGAAAGCAAGGGTGAGATTCAGTTATCTGACGAAGGCTTTAGCAAGGAAAACCAAGAATTGTCATGGTCGATGGATCTCAGGTATATGGGCCAATCCTATGAGTTAAACGTGCCCTTTGAGCGCCGGGAGATTATAGGGTTTGCTGACATCCAAGTTGCCGCAGATAGTTTTCACGAACTTCATAAGCGCTTGTATGCTTTTAGTGACGCGGCAGAAAAGGTACAGCTTATGAATGTCAGGGTTACAGAACTAGGTAAAACACCACCCATTCAGATCTCAGAAGTTAACGATCAGGCTACTACTCTAGAGGGTGCCCTCAAGGGTGAGAGATTGGTGTACTTTGCCGAAAGCGGTTTTGTAAGCACGCAAGTCTATGAAAGAGTCCGTCTGCCCCAGGGGAGCATCATCTATGGTCCAGCTGTGATTGAGGAAAAGATCTCAGCAACAGTCTTGCCGCCTAGAAACAAGTTAATGGTAGACCAGTGGCAGAATCTCATCATTACGGTTGGGGAGGGATTTTAAATGGGCGTAGTTATTGATCAGGTGACCATGCAAGTGGTTCGTTATGCCTTGGAGCAAATTGCTGACGAAATGGGTTATACCCTGGTCCGCACTTCCCGTTCCACGATCATCAAAGAGGTTATGGATATCACCTGTGCCATCTTTGATGCCCAGGGACATACTATAGCACAGGCTCATCATGCTCCAATGCTATTGACAGGCTTTGAAATCACCATGGTAGAGTTAATTAAGCGTTTTCCACCGGGTACCTTACAAGAAGGAGACGTGGTGATTTCCAATGACCCTTATCTGGGCGGTCAACATATCATGGATATTCAAACCATGGCTCCGGTCTTTTTTGGTGGTAATCTAGTCGGCTATGTTGGGGCCATTGCCCATCAGTCAGACATGGGGGGAGCAGCTCCGGGTGGGGTAGCAGGCGGGTTGACGGAAATTTATCAGCAAGGTTTTACCAATTTGAATATCCCTGAAGAGTACGGCGGCTCGGGAATCGATCCTCTGACGGCTTTGATTATAACTGAAGAAATTGCCCGAGGATGTTCAGCGGTAGCCACAAGTTCATCCTGCAACTCACTGGCAACCTATCCCATCTTAATCGGGGGCAATGAAGAACAGAAACAACGGTTTTTGCGTCCTATAGCTGAAGAAGGCTTATATGCTTCCTTTTGTTTAACAGAGCCGGGAGCTGGCTCAGATGTAGCAAGTCTGTCCACAATAGCCCGCAAAGATGGTAATAAGTACATTATTAATGGTCGCAAGCAATTCATAACCAGTGCTAATGTAGCATCGTTTCTGACGGTCTTTTGTCAATCTGGCACCGCTAAGGGGCACAGTACGATCAGTACCTTAGTTTTTGAGAGTAATACTCCGGGGGTGACCATAGGACGCAAGGAAAGAAAAATGGGCTTGCGTGCTTCGACGACTTGTGAAGTAATCTTCGAAGATGTAGAAGTACTGGTTGAAAACCTAATCAGCGGTGAAGGGGCGGGCTTTAAGCTGGCCATGGAAACCTTGAATAAAGCTCGTCCAACCACAGGGGCCATGGCCTTAGGTATAGCTCAAGCTGCCTTAGAAGCCTCGGTAAATTATGCTAAAGAACGTATTCAATTTGGGAAACCCATTGTACAGCAGCAGGCTGTTCAGATGATCTTGGCTGATATGGCGATGAAGGTTGAAACAGCGCGCCTTCTCGTTTACAAGGCAGGTTATCTGATGGCCAAAGGGTTACCTTATACTAAAGAATCAGCCATGAGTAAATGTTATGCTGCCGATATTGCCATGGAAGTAAGCACAGACGCAGTTCAGATATTTAAGCGGGTATGGCTATACAAGAGATTACCCGGTAGAAAAGTATATGCGTGATGCTAAGATCATGCAAATTTATGAAGGAACTAACCAAATTCAGCGCATTGTTATTGCTAAAGAATTGTTACATTGACACGCAATTTGAAGATAAAGGAGAGTTGAAATGAAGACAAGCGAAAAGGTGATCGTTATTGATCCCGATAAATGCGTCGGCTGTCATAGTTGTGAGATGGCTTGTTCAATGCAACATTATGGTAAATGCAGTCCGTTATTATCAAGAATTCGCATTCAGGAATTCCGTGAAGTGAATACCTTTATCCCCATAACCTGTCAGTCTTGTGAAGATGCAACCTGTATGAAGGTATGTCCGATGGGCGCACGGATGCGATTAGCGTCTGGGGCAGTCGTCACGAATGAAGAAGCCTGTATTGGCTGCAGAGCCTGTACTTATTCCTGTTTTATGGGGGCACCGGTTGTAAACCCGGAAAACGGCAAGACAATGACTTGCGATCATTGTGGAGGGATTGAAGAACCCTGGTGTGTACGGGCCTGTACGATGAACGAGGCTTTAAAATTCATGCCTAAATATCAAACATCGAATAACATGGCGAGAAAATTTGCCGCAATTTTAAAAGAAGAGTATAAGTTGCAAGGTAGCAAAGACGAAAAAACTTCAGGATTCAGTTTCGCTTAATTGTGATTATCTACATTTGATGACGACTGCATGGGATGGCCGATTAATAAAGGAGGCTGCTGTGTTATGAATGGATGGATGGGTAGAAGATTACGGGTTGATCTGACTGAAAACAAAACTGTCATTGAAAAGCTATCACCTGAATATCTGAAAAAATGGATCGGCGGTAGAGGGTTGAATTCCGAAGTGCTTTACAGTGAGACCTGGGCTGGTATGGATCCATTTGATCCTGCCAATCCGCTGTGTTTTGGAGTAGGGGCTTTGGTAGGGTCATTTGCCCCTTTATCCGGCAGAACTACAGTCAGTGCTCGTTCACCAATGACCTGCACTAGTAGAGGTTCCGATACTCATGCTCATGGAGATACCAATATGGGCGGGCATTTTGGCCCAGCCGTGAAATATGCAGGCTATGACCAAATTATTATCAAAGGTAAGGCCGACAAGCCGGTATACCTTTGGATTGATGATGATAAAATCGAGATTAGGGATGCCAGCCATCTTTGGGGAATGAAAATTAAAGAAGCTACTACCCGCATTGTGAATGACTTAGGCGATCCAGATATAAAAGTTGCCTTAATCGGTCCTGCCGGAGAAAACTTGGTGCGGTTTGCCTGTATCATTAATACGTATAGTGCCGCAGCCGGTCGAACTGGTATGGGGGCAGTCATGGGATCAAAAAATTTAAAAGCGATTGCCGTTCGGGGGACTAAAGCAATTACCGTGGCTGAGCCGGAAAAGTTTGCTAAAGCATCTTGGGAACTTCGAGAGAAGATCCATAATTCACCTTCAGCTATCAGACGCACAACGCAATAGGGATCAATGCCCATAAGAATGCCTCAACAGGTTATATGCCGGATATTGAAAAAACCTACGGCGGGTATGCCTGGGCTGATAAGTACCTATTTCGGAGAAAAGCGTGTTGGTCTTGCCCGGTAGGGTGCGGTCGCTATACGTATATCAAAGAAGGCAAATATGCCGGATTTAATTGTGGTGGGCCTGAAATGGAAAGCGTTTGTAATTTGGGGCCAAGAATTGACACTAAGGATGTTGACGCAGTCAATGTCATGTGCGGCATGGTTAATGAGTTTGGTATGGATAGTGTTTCCGCAGGGGCTGCCCTTTCCTGGACGATGGAGTGTTTCGAAAAAGGGTATCTCTCAGAAAAAGACACTGGGGGCATTCCCTTCGCCTGGGGTGATTGTGAAACTTCAATGAAGGTATTAGAGATGATTTCCTCTAGGCAGGGATTTGGGGATATTCTGGCCGAGGGCAATATTCGAGCGGCGGAAAAAATGGGCGTTGGCCTGGATGTAGTTCCCCACTGTCGGGGCTTAGAACACATTAGTGTGGATCCCCGAATTACCTTAGGATTTAGCTTAGGATTTAGCTTAGGTTATGCTATGTCCACCAGGGGCTCAGACCATTTAAAGAACTACTCATGTTTAGAGTTTCAGGGTTGCGCCATGTCACGTCCGGATCAGGTTGCCGAAGTACTAGGACCAGAATTAACGACTGAATTCTGGAGTGAGTTCCCAAAAGAGTTGTACACCATGACTACCAAACCGAAATTGTGCACCTGGTCGGAAAAAAATAAATGTGTAGCCGACTTGGTAGGCTGTTGCTGTCAGGCTATCGGTTCCTGGGGTGGTGCCGGAACATGGAAAGAGGCCTATGCACCCTTGTTACGCTTAATTACCGGAACCGATCTTTCAGATGATGAAATATTCTTGACTGCAGAGCGCGTCGTAACTATTGAAAGAGCACATTGGAACAGGGAAGGCAGCGCCCGCCAGGATGATACTCATATTGAACGGTTTTTTGAAGAGGGAGTTGTTGATGGTCCGTATAAAGGGTTTAAACTTGATAGGGCTGAATGGGCTTGGGCCCAATCAGAATACTACAAATATCATAATTGGGATGAAGATGGTTTTATTTCTGCGGATAAGTTACGTGAACTCGGGTTAGAACAAATAATTCCGGATCTGGAAGCAGGACGAACTTTATACAAGTCAGATGTCAATAAGGAGTAAAGATGGTCGAAAAGTAAGGAGTGCAGACATGCATATTGTGATTATAGGCAATGGAATTGCAGGAAATGCTGTCGCTTCTAGCATTCGAAAACATGATCTGCAATGCAAGGTTACGATAATTTCAGAGGAGACTTGTCATTCTTATGATCCTGGTTCGCTTCCTTATTATGTTAGCAATGACGTACCTAGGCAGGCAGTTTTCCTTAGAGGCGGGGAAAATTCTGCCGATCATAAGATCAACCTTCTCTTAGGACATAAAGTAACGGATATTGATACAATTAATAAGAAGTTATATCTGGAGAACCATGCTGAACTAGGGTATGACAAGCTGGTGATTGCTACAGGTGGAAAATCAATCATGCCAAGAATTGAAGGAATTAATAAAGTCGGGGTATTAGGTTGTAAGTCCTTACTAGAGGCTGATCAATTAGCTGCACATCAAGGGAGAAGCGCAGTAATTATCGGTTCAGGGCTGATCGGCATTGAGGTGAGCGAGGCCTTAAGGAAAAAAGGTTATGAGGTTTATCTGGTGGAATTGCTGGCGTGGATCATGCCGAAGGTATTTGACGAAGGCCCTGCCCAATTAATGGCTGAGGGTCTACAGGCCAATGGCATTAGTGTTTTAACCAATGAAAAGGTGTTGCAGATTATTGGTGATACTCACGTCAGTGGAGTAATCACCGATAAACGGAAACTTTCCTGTGACACCGTTGTTCTGGCTACCGGAGTATTACCCTCTAATGAGTTAGCTGTACGTGCCGGGATCTCAATTGGCAAGACCCGGGGGATTAAGGTTAATGATCAGATGATGACGAACGTTCCGGATGTCTATGCCTGCGGAGATTGTGTCGAGGCTAAGGATGCCTTCAGCGGGGAAAGTTCACTCTTCTTATTGCGGCATAACGCTATTGAACAGGCAGCAGTAATCGCCCAAAGCTGTATAGGTATACCGGGGAATTATCGCGGTAGCTGGAATTTTACCAGAGCTCACTATTTTAGTACTCACGGGATATCCCTGGGCAAGACGTTAAGCACTTTCTCTGACCCGGAGAATGCCGAAGTAATTGAAGGATTTTATGGGTCAGATTATTACAGATTGATAATCTATCAGGGCAAGCTGGTCGGAGCGCAGTTAATTGGGCAGAAGCTGACCCAGCAGGCGGGGATATTATTAGGTGCTATGTGGCGTCAAGATGATTTAGCGGACCTGCGGGAAAATTGGAAAACTGTACAGCAATTTAATTCCCCCTATCCCTGGCAGTATCGAATCCTTGGCCGATATATGAATCTAAGTCAAGTGGGAGCCTAAAGGCCAATTTTTGCATTGTAAGAGAAAATTATTGAATAGTCCAGTTGTCGCATAATCGCACCGGTTGTTGTATTAATGCAACAGCCGGTGCGCTTGCGGAGAATGAGTGCCTTCGGCTCTAAAATACAAGTTAGCGTCGCATTTTTGCACCAGATGTTATAGAGAACTCATTGTTTCAGCGACTCTGGAGTTGGCATGATATTTGCATTAAATACGGTTCAAAGAAGTCTGAAAAGTGAATAAACAACAATTATAATGGGGGTGCGATTTTATGAAAAAGCCAGGCGAAGAAAAGTTAAGTTATTTATTTCAACCTGGGAAGATTGGCAAATACACCACGAAAAATAGAGTTAAGTACGGAGCTTGTTGAGTCTCCAATTACAACACCCGTGATGGTGTTATAACTCCCAGGGAACTCGCCCGAGATAAAGTTATTGCGGGAACGGGTTGTGGGATTATTACGAACCAAGGTGCCTATCCAGATCCTTTAGGGGAAGGGAAATCGTATTTTCGTCAAATTGCTTTGTTCGATGATAAGTTTTTGCCCCAATTTGAACAAATCGCGGGTTATATCCATGATAACGGAGCAGTGGCCATTCAGCAGATTTTGCATGCTGGCAGGTATGGGGGAATTGACCTAGGTTATTGTGTCCAACCCTCGGTAGTACCTCAAACCCTACCCCATTTCCGTCAGCCCCGGGAAGTAACTAAAGAACAAATTAAAGCCATGGTAACCCAACATGCAGAAGCAGCTAAACGGGCGATTAAGGCTGGTTTTGACGGCACGGAAATCACTAGTTTTATGGGTTATCTATTAGCGAACTTTAATTCCAAGTTTACTAACCGCAGGACGGATGAATACGGTGGTTCAGTAGAAAACAGGGGTCGCTTCATGCGGGAACTGATCTACGCTATCAAAGAAGCCCAAGGGGATGATCATCCTTTAATCGTCCGCCTCAATGGGGCCGAACTTATGGACGCCCATGGTGGTAACACAGAGGATGAATGTTTTGAACTCATGAAGATAGCCGGTGATGCCGGAGTAGATATGATCAGTGTAACCGTCGGGTGGCAAGAAGCACCGGAATCTTCCATCGGGCGAGATGTTCCTCCCGGTCACTGGAACCGTCTAGCCATCAGGGCCAAAAAACTTTTACCGAATATACCGATAACCTTCGGGGTACGGTTGCCTAATCCAGTGATGGCCAATCAGAACATTGCCGATGGCGAATTCGACTATTGGGAAGTTTGTCGCCCAATGCTTGCCGAGCCGGAACTTTTGCATAAAGCTGCTGAGGATCGCCTGGATGAGGCAAAACATTGCTTAGGCTGTATGAATTGTCTGGCCCGACTATTTAGAGATCTACCTTATCTCTGTACCAATAATCCTGCCTTAGGCCATGAAGTTGAACCGGAATACCATATTACTCCGGCTGTGGTTAAAAAGAAGATTATGATTGTCGGAGCAGGACCGGCAGGGATTGAGTGTGCAATAACCGCAACTAAGCGAGGGCATGATGTTACAATTTATGATAAGGGTGACAGCATTGGTGGTGGTCTTGTAGGCTATGCAGCCTATGACATTGCCAATAAAGAGGACCTCCAAAGCCAAATATCCTATTATAAAACGATGCTCGATAAGTTAGGAATCAAGGTCAATCTCAATACCGATGTAAACCCCAAGCTTATGAGAAGTGTTCTTCATCAATATGATGTCGCAGTGCTTGCCGTGGGAGCTGGAGTTGATATGAGTGCCATCCCGGTACCGGAACAAGAAGGAGTATTGGTATTGGCTGCCGATGTTGCTAGAGGAAAGGTTAAAGTGGGGCAAAAGGTGGTCGTATTAGGGGGAGGCAAGATTGGTTTGACCTTGGCGGAAGGCCTTACCCAGGAGGGTAAAGAAGTCACCATTGTGGAAAAGGAAAAACGTATTGCAGGAGATGTCATCCCCACTTGGAAATGGCGGCATTCCTCTTGGATAGACCAACTGAAAATAAGGACCTTAACTCTTTGTAGACCGCTAAAAATCGGAGCAGGTGGAGTAACTGTCGTCAATGACAAAGGGGAAGAGATTTTTGTCGAGGCAGATACGGTGATTGTTGCCTCACCCAGAAAGCCAAATCAAGAGTTGTTCCAAGAGTTTGAATTTATGGTGGATGAGTTACATGGGATTGGTGATGCCTTAGTTCCCAGGGGACTTTTACAGGCAATTCATGAGGGATATCGCTTAGGCGTACGGATTTAGATGAGAGATACGGGGGTGAGCTATCGTGGTATCAACAGTCTATGAAAAGTTTTTAGATGCTGAAATCTGGCAAGCCATACTTGACCGCAGGCAGGAGATCTTTACTGACATGCTTCCGGGAGCCAGCTTAGGGATATTGCCCAAAAAAGAGTTTGAATCCCCCGTTGGAACCATGTTGATCTGGCGAAGGCAAGCCGATAAAATGGTAGTTGATTACCAATCCTTTACAGGTTTTCAGAATGCCAGTGTAGACCTATTGATGATAGCCGATGATGCAGCCCTAGAGTCCCTGCAGAGTAAAGCAGAGGATAATCCCTTTCATGAAATGAGAGAACAGATTCGCCAGGGCAGTATCCTCTATTATGTAATGAAAAACAAGAATGAACTACTAAACTTAGGCTATGAAGAGTTAGTAGAGGTTTTAGGGATTCCAATTCTGGGGGCTTGTCGTTAACCTTGAAACTGTTGGGGAGAGTTTTGAGTAGGCTTGAAGGAGCAGTGGTAGAAATGATTTTTTTAAATCCAAGTGGGGCCCCGGAACTCGGCTGTAGTGAGTGTAGTTGCCGTTGGTATGACCGTTTAACGAATAGTTGCTATGAGTGTGGTCAGGTAGTTTCTGAGCAAGAAATTGCGGAATATCAGGCAGCTTTGGAATTGTTTTATGCCGAAAGAGGCATTAAACCTTAAATCGCCTAAGGAGGAGTAAGCTTGTCAGAAATAAATGCTGATGTTATCAAGAAGCTGGAAAGAGATTGGCGTTCCATGATTTTCATTTCCCATGATTTTTTCCATCGCTGGAGAATGGTTCTGGAGGAAAAATTTGGAGCAGAGGAAACCGTCGCCTTAGTAGATCGCTTTTGGGAATCAGTTGGAGAGGGAACTGCGGAAAGTTATCTCAAGCGAGGACGAGATACTGCGGACCTAGAACAAATAGTCAATGCCTTTGTGCGAGCTAGTCTTGTCATGGGCGAAAGTGCAAAATCGGTCAAAGAAGGAAATGACGTTCTCCTCATCCATGATAGCTGTCCGTGGGTAGGTTCTTACAAGGATTACGGAGCACCGGGACAATGTCAAGCAGGGTGTGACAAGTGGTTTGAGACGGCGCTAAAGGCAATATCACAGGATTTCACTGTTCAAACAGATAGCTGTATGGCAGCAGGTGAAAGTACCTGTACTAGACGCTATTCTAGAAAGAATAATGGATAATTAGTCAGAGAGATGAAAGCTGGTGTGATTATTAGATCACCCAGCTTTTTTCATCTATAGCTTAAGTGGTTTTACGTAGATACAGTGAATTGACTAATTAAGTATATTCGAAATATTAACCAAAGTATCTCTCTAAGCATCTGCCATTACCAAGCCTAAGAAGCGCGTTATTAAAACTTTGACAATTACGGGATCCCGTAATGAATAAGTAGTCGAGCAAAAACCGAAAGAAAAGCTTGAATCTAGTCTTGTAATATTACGCATCTTGCATTAAAATAAATATAACTAAATACTCGTTTGTTACTGGTGCCCTTCAAAGGGAGAATAGGGAACTGGGTGAGAATCCCGGACGGACCCACCACTGTAAAGAGGAGACTTATGCTTTAACCACTGGGAAACCGGGAAGGTGCATAGAGTCTATGATTCTAAGTCAGGAGACCTGCCAGTAACGTAGTAAGTCATGAATTAAGGTAAAGTTCATGGTCAATTTTCTTATCATGTGGTGAAAAGAAAATTAGACTATGAACTTTTTTATTTACCTTTTTAGAAAAAGGGGGTGAAACATTGGGATACCTTGGTCGAGATGTTGAGGTTGTTTCGATAAATAATGCACAATATTTGGTGGCTTCCTGTGATTCCTGTGGTGCGATTGGTATGAAGGAATTAGATGAATATAAGGTTCCATGGACTATTACAGGAAGGTTAACGACACGGGTGGCTTTGCTGGAAGTCTTATCCACAGGGGCAGTGCCAGAATTAATGACTGTGGCGATTTCTAATGAGCCGTATCCCACAGGAGATGAAATATTAAGGGGGGTGAACGATGAACTAGAATCAGCCGGATTAAAAACTCTACCCATGGCGATCAGCACGGAAAAAAACATGACGACCCAGCAAACTGGGCTCGGAATCAGTGTGATCGGGGTGGCTGAGAAAAACAAGTTGCGTATTGGAACTGCTCAACGAGGGGATGACGTCTATTGTTTAGGGTTTCCTAAAGTCGGATCTGAGCTCAACAATCCAGAGGATCCAGAAATTGTACAAGTGAAAGCTATTCAGGCTCTCTTAGAGATCTCAAGTATTCATGACATAATTCCTGTAGGGTCTAGAGGGATACGATTAGAAGCAGAACTTATTGCCTCCACCATAAACACCCGATTGGACGTTGATTCTGCTTGTCCTCTCGACTTGGATAAATCGGCTGGACCTTCTAGCTGTGTTATATTTTCTTCTTCGTCTTTATTATCACAATCATCACTAATACCACTATCATTTCCAACATCTCTATCATCTACATCATCAAGTACGTTTGATCATCTCCTTTCATCAGAGTTTCCTTTATTGCCTTTAACAAGAATCGGTCATTTATACTAAATTTAAGGAGGAATTGTTTATGAATAATCTAGGTACAGAACAACAGGACATAAAACTCTCCGCTTGGAATGTCAAAAGACTATCGATTATGGCCATTTTTATTGCCTTAAGTGCTGTGGGAGCACTGATTAAGATCCCAAGTCCGGTTGGAACTATTGGTATGGATTCGGCACCCGGATTTTTCGCTGCGCTGGCCTTTGGAGGACTTACAGGGGCGATTGTTATTGCTTTTGGGCATTTGCTGACGGCAGCCGTTGTCGGATTCCCGATGACGATTCCAATCCATTTATATATTGCTTTACAAATGGCTTTATGGGCTGTAGCCTATCGCTGGGTAAATGAGAAGCTCGGTCTGATTCCGGCTGTTATCGTTGGAATTATCCTGAATGGAGTTGTATCATCCTTTGCCATGCTGCCGTTGATGGGTATGGGAGGGGTAATGGGCTTGATGCCTTTTCTCGTCGTCGGGGCAGCTCTCAACGTTATTATTTCGGCAGTAGCCTACAAAGCAATTAAGGGAAGTCGACTCATTTAGGTGATGAGGTGAAACCGTGGAAACCGTAGAAGCTGTAGGAACCCTAGAAACCGTGGAAACCGTAAAACCCGGTAAAAATGCTATTGAACTCAATAATGTTTCTTATTGTTATCCGAACGCCCAAGAACTCAGTTTGAAAAACATCAGCTTGACCGTGAAAAAAGGGAAATTTATCGTCTTAATGGGATCCACAGGAGCGGGAAAAACAACCTTGAGTTTGTGTCTAAACGGTCTAATTCCCCAGCTCCTGGAAGGAAAATTAACAGGACAGGTGAGCGTAGCTGGCAAGAATGTAGGGAAAACTGCAGTTCAGTCGATGTCCAAAGTTCTTGGGCTGGTCTTACAAGATCCAGAGACCCAAATTATCGGTCGAACGGTTGAGGAAGACACAGCATTTGGCCCCCGCAATTTTTTAGTTCCCTTCGATGAGATTAATCTGAGGGTCGATCAAAGCTTAGAAAAAGTCCGCCTCAAAGGGTATAACCAGCGCATATCTGAGGAACTTTCAGGTGGAGAAAAACAACGCTTGGCAATTGCGGGTGTGCTCGTGATGGAACCTGAAATTTTGGTGCTGGATGAACCAACTTCAGAACTCGACCCGATAGGACGATCAGAAATCTATCAAACGTTGGATGATCTACGACGGAAAAGGGATTTGACCATTTTGTTAGTTGAACACTCCAGCGAAGAACTGATTCACAAGGCCGATGAGGTCTTGGTACTTAAGCAAGGGGAAGTCGTCTGGAAGGGACTACCGACTGAACTCTTTCGCAATCTTCCCCTCTTGAGTCAGTTGGGGATAAAGCCGTTACCCGTCAGTCAGCTCGGCTGGGATTTCTACGAGAAGGGCTGGATTACCTTTGCAGAAATCCCTTTGGATATCCCATCAGCGGCAAACATAATTAGAGCGTTGTTACCTAAATACGGACATTGGCACAAACATGGGCATGTGCCAGTTCAAGAAGAGATAAAGAATCACCTGTTTAAGCAGGAACCATATTTGTTAGAAGCAGAAATCGCAGTTCAAGTCAGCGATCTATTTTACCAGTACAATTCAAGCCAGCCCGCTTTGCGAGGAATTAATCTGACGATTAAAACTGGCGAGTTCGTGGCCTTGATCGGGCAAAACGGTGCTGGAAAAACAACTTTAGCCAAACATTTTAATGGACTTTTAAAACCAACTCGTGGAGAGATTATCGTTGAGGGAATGAATACTTTACAATATGATTCGTCTGATTTATCAAAAACCATCGGCTACGTCTTTCAAAATCCCGATCATCAAATTTTTTCCGCTACTGTCGAGAAAGAATTAGAATTCGGGCTTAAAAATGCAGGCTACAAAGGTCAGGAAATCAAACAACGAGTGGATGAGGTCCTTCAGTATACTGGGTTAGAAAGATACCGTAGTGTTCATCCGTTTAGTCTGGGTAAAGGAGAACGGCAAATGATTGCCGTAGCTTCAATTCTTGCCTTAAAGCCTAAACTGCTGATCATCGACGAACCGACCACTGGCTCGGACTGGGCAGGTGTTCAGTCAATGATGGCTTTGATATGTAAACTCCACGCTGCAGGGACCACAATTATCATGATTAGCCATGATATGGACTTAGTTGCCCAACATGCCAAGCGGGTTATAGTCATGAAAGAGGGCGGGGTTATGTTAGATGGTACTCCTGAAGATGTTTTTTCTGAGGAACAACTACTCCTCGACTCTGCCATTATTCCACCCCAACTCTGTAGGCTCTCCGCGCATTTGAAGGATATTTTAGGTCATAGAACCTTCATCGAATCACGTGAGTTTATGGCGCTGTTCGAAAGACAGGAGCAGAAGGAATGTTAATTGAGCACTTACCGGGAGACACGTTGATCCATCGTCTGGATGTACGGACTAAAATGTTCGGCTTCTTAGGGTTTATGATTCTTTCGTTTCTATTCCAAGATCCGAAATTTCAAGTCTTGATCGTTTTCTCGACAGGGCTTTTAGCCATTTGGATTAAAATCCCCTTGCGAAAGATCGGAAGAATGCTGGTTCCCTTGATTCCTATCATTATTTCGATTATTCTAATCACAGGATTTACCTTTACGCCTGAGCGCTTTGAACAGGTTTCTAGCCAAACGATCCTCTTTTATGCTCTGCCAGGAGACAGATTAGGGGCTACTTTGGGGGGATTTTTGATGGGCTCTACGTTTATCTTGCGTCTCTTTAGTATGATGATCACTTCTTCTGTCTTGACTTTGACTACGTCCATGGATGACTTCACCCAATTCTTTCATAAGATGAAGGTTCCAGTTGAGGTCGCCATGATGCTGACAACGGCGATACGATTTATTCCGACCCTGGATAAAAAACGCAAGCAAATTTTAGAGGCTCAAAAGGCACGTGGGACAAAATTCAAAGAGAAGGGGATCGTCGGTTCCCTCCAATCCTACCTTCCGATTATGATTCCTTTGTTTATCAATTCGATTATGATGGCCAATTCCCTTTCGATGGCAATGCTCAATCGAGGATATGGTTTGAATCGGAATTGGACATCGATGCGCGAGCTAGCATTTACCCCAAGGGACTATTGGGCCATGGCTTTTGTTGTTATGTTATTGATGTTGGCACTCTTTGTTCGATTTCAACTTCAACTAGGAGTTTTGTAGTTTTTCATAAACTGGCTAGTGTGAAGGTATTCATGTTTAAAGATTAGTTGCAACGAGGCATCACATGGCTTATACTTTCCATCAATAATCAAAGTAAGGAACTTCTAATTAATCAAATTAAGTAATCTCATTGGTGCATAATTTTTATAATAGAAAAATCATTTAAATTCAGTAATATTCAATCAATACGATCCATAAAGAGATAACCTAATACCGTTTTATGTCGTCTTATAACGATTGATACTTAGATTAATTGAAATGTGGGAGAGAAATTATGGCGCGAGAAAAAGATCGACATACTTGGCGCGAAGGATATACTACGGGAAGTTGCGCAGCGGGTGCAGCAAAAGTAGCCTGTCTGCTCCTTAGAGGGGAAAGTTTAGCTGAGCGGGTAGAGATTCCACTACCGAATTCGGCGCGCTTAACAATGCCCATCCATGGCGGCGAATCTGGATATCCAGAAGCGAGGGCAAGCATTCTGAAAAACGGTGGAGACGATGCGGATATTACCCATGGGCTTGAGATTCAGGCGATCGCGCGCTATATTTCCCCTTTAGGAGAGGTTCACATCTGCGGGGGCCAGGGGGTTGGGACCGTCACTAAAAAAGGATTGGCCATCTCGGTTGGGGAAAGCGCCATTAACCCGGTACCAAGGAAGATGATTCTTGAGGCGGTTCGGGAGGTATTCCCAGAAGAGGAACTCGAAATTATGATCGAAGTCCCAGCCGGAGAAACTGTTGCCCTGCGCACTCTTAATCCGAGACTAGGGGTCGTCGGAGGAATTTCAATACTTGGGACAAGTGGAATTGTCCGACCAATGTCCGAGGAGGCGTTTAAAACCTCGATTCTACCGGAGTTGGACCAGGCAGTAGCCTATGGGCATAAAACCATAGTTCTCACTCCAGGGCACTATGGGTATCGAGTGGCGACTGAACGTTTTAAAGTCCCGACTGAAGCAGTGATCCAGATGAGTAACTTTGTTGGCTATCTTTTAGAAGAAGCGGCTTATCGGGGGATTGAACAGGTTATTCTCTTAGGGCACATCGGAAAGCTCATAAAAGTAGCGGGCGGAATTTTCCATACCCATAATCGTGTGGCAGATGCCCGAATGGAAATCTTACTTGCGCATGCAGCGCTAGCAGGGGTTAATCAAGACACCTTAAAACATTTGGCAGACTTTCCAACCACCGAAGGGGCCACCTCAGAACTCTTGCTCCTTGGAGAGCAGAAGTTGCTCCATCATCTGGCACACTTGGCGAGTGATAGAGCTCAGGCGTTCACCTTTGGACGTTTAAGGGTTGGAACGATCATGACCTTGTTAAACGGCCAACCGGTTGGCTGGGATTCGGAAGCTCAAAGGATCGTTGAGGAACAACGTTGGGCGTGGTCAATCGAGCCCTAACTTTTGCTAGATAGACAAACACTTATTGGTCACCATTAATGTAACTCCATGAGTGTGTTAACTCTAAAAAACACCTTTTCTCAGTAAAAGGTGTTTTTTCGCATCTTCACAGAGAAAAACATATACATTCCGCTGCTTTGTGTAGTAGGTAATCTCACAGAATCAGAAAGAAATGTTACGATGTCGTGCACTTAGGAAAAAGGAATAAATTACACATCTAAGAATAAAAGGATTTATTTGGGTATAAACGAATACAAAGGGCCTGGTCCCTAAACTTCTTGAAGATAACAGTATCGCATTCTATGATACCAATAACCCTGAAGAAGTCATCTTTAGCATGGATGCTCCTTATATGTACGATGCCAAAAACGAACTAAGCAATGACATTAAATTAACTCTGGAATCAGCGGAGAAGGGTTATCGTCTAACCGTTCTACCGAATAATGAATGGCTAAGCAGTACAGACAGGGTATTTCCAATCATCATAGATCCTACCTTGCAGACAAAACAGGAAACCTCAAATATAACAGATAATCATGTGTCCGAAGGACTTCCGAACTCTAACTTCGAGAACAGCCATATGCTCAAGACCGGTAATTCGACTGGGGGAGTTCATCGCTCCTATCTTAAATTTAATCTGCCAACGTTAACGGCTTCTGATATGGTTGTTAACGCTAATCTGTATATGAACTTGTTAACCCCTAACTCGGCCGTTAGACAGGTTAATGTCCACAAAGTCCTAGGTGACTGGAGCGGGAACTCAATAATCTGGAACAATAAACCTAATTATGATACAAAAGTCGTCGATTATCAATTTGTGAAGGATCTTGCACCATATTATACTTGGGATGTCACAAGTATTGTCAAAGACTGGTACACAACCGGTAACAATTATGGGCTAATGCTCAAAAACCAAGATGAAGTAAATCCTGGTTACACAGAATACGTTTCGGCGAATACTAGCAGTGCTTACACCTCATTAAGAGCGAGTGTCGTCTTATCCTATATCAACAACTCTGGCTTGGAAAGTTATTGGACGTATCACTCCCAGGATGTCGGAAGAGCCGGAACAGGCTACGTCAATGATTACAACGGAAACGTCATCTTCGCCCATAATGATTTAGAGATGAATGGCAACAAGATGCCCATTTCCTTAAACCACGTGTATAACAGCAATGATAAAGATACTGACCTTAAATACGGACCCGGCTGGAGACTTAACTTAAATCAAAGGATCGCCGAACAGACCATAAGCGGCGTCCCATACTATATCTATACCGACGGAGATGGCACCAAACATTATTTCAAATATGACTCATGAAGAAATAAAGTAATATCTAAATCAAACTTAAACTTATTACTACGAACAACTAACGTTCAGAGCGTTAGTTGTTTTTTTCTAAAAAACAAGAGAAAGGACTGAAAGAATCAAAAGATCGTAGAAAGATGGAAAAACATCCAAACGTCCAATGATGCCGGTAAACTTGATGACTATTAACAGTACAACCTGGAAATATCCAAACCAAGAAAGACTATGATTATTCCGGTACAGGGTTAACATTAACAAATAGCAAAACCTACAATTATGCAGATGCCAACTGGAAAGATAAACTCACCAGCTATGACGGTAAAGCGATAACCTATGATGCTATAGGTAATCCCCTGACCTATGACGGCTGGACCTATACCTGGGAAGCGGGAAGACAGCTTGCTACCATGAGTAAGGGAACAACCAATCTTTCGTTTAAGTATAATGATTCGGGGATAAGGACTCAAAAGACCGTTAACGGAGTTACGACAAACTATTACTTGAATGGTGATAAAGTAACCCTAGAGGATAACGGTACGGATAAGATATATTATAGTTATGATGCTGCCGGAAACCTAGTGAGC
Organism: Peptococcaceae bacterium BRH_c23; assembly: GCA_000961805.1. The sequence continues at coordinate 18,399 of LADV01000165.1, forward strand.
ATGAACTTAAACGGCACAGAGTACTATTATATTCGAAATGCACAAGGGGATATTATTGGGCTGTTTGACAGTGCAGGAACACAGGTTGTTGGATATACCTATGATTCCTGGGGTAAGCTGATTTCGACAGATGGAAGTCTAAAGGACACGGTAGGAGCTAAGAATCCGTATCTGTACAGAGGGTATAGGTCTGATAGTGAGACTGGATTGTATTATCTGCAGAGTAGATATTATAGTCCCGAGTGGGGAAGGTTTATTAATGCGGATGCTGAGGGCGGAAAAGTAGGACAGCTATTAACTCATAATGTGTTTGCGTATTGCATGAATAATCCTGTAAACATGTCTGATCCAAATGGCAATGTTGCTTAGTGGATTATTGGTGGAGTAATAGGAGCAATTGCAGGCGCAGCATACTCATATACTACAACTGGTTCTCTAGATAGGAGATATGTTGGAGGGGAATGTTGCAGCTGGTGAAGTTGGCAAACTTTTAAGTCATAACGTATTTGCATACTGCATGAATAATCCTTTTATATGGCTGATGAGAGTGATAATTGGCCGAGCTGGAATTCTATCAACGCGGCACTGAAGGTTGTTGCAGCAGTTGGATCGTAGTCGTAGCAGTGGTAGTAACATGTGCTTCGTTTGGAACCACGGCACCGCTAACGGCTATAGCTGCAGCGGCTGCAATCGGTATACTTGTTTTACACCAAGCTATAGCGGCATGGGAGAAATCAAGTGATGATCCACGTGTGAGAGAAGAGTACTATTCGAGACGCAAGGCAGTATTAGATGAAAAGGCGGCTGTAAGGGAAGCGGAACTCAGATTGAAGGAAGGGATTGAGCGGGGATTAGCAGAAGGTAAAGCAATAGGTAAAGAAGAGGGTAAAGCAGAAGTTGCTAGGAACCTGATAGACCTTGGAGTCGAGATCTCAAAGATTGCTAAAGCAACAGGTTTATCCGAAGAAGATATTAGATTACTGAAGAATTAGAGTAAAATAACGCGGGGAAAAAACGAGGGGACAGGTGCGTTGTTTCCGAAACAACGCACCTGTCCCTCTGTTTTCCCTCGATTATCTTTAGTCTGATTAATCTTCGATAATTCGTCCGTCTGTTGATATTGTGACGACATTCCATGGTATCATTTTTCCGCTGCTCGACAAGGCCTTCTTTACAGCTTGAACTAAACCGCCACAGCAGGGTACTTCCATTCTTAAGACCGAGACGCTTTTTATTTCATGTTGTTTTAAAATCGCTGTCAGTTTCTCAGAATAATCGGTATCATCCAGTTTGGGGCAGGCAATCAGGGTGATCTTATTGCGCATAAACTTTTCGTGAATATTGGGGTAGGCGAAGGCAGTGCAGTCAGCGGCAATCAGCAAATGTGCGTTATTGAGGTAAGGTGCAGTTACTGGTATTAATTTCAACTGGCAGGGCCACTGTCCAAGTCGGGAGTGTGAGTTTTCAGCAGAATGAACTGGTATGTCTTCAAGTTGTCTTTTGTCCAGCACTTTTGCTTGGGTACCGGGGCAACCACAGGGAAGGGAGGCTACAAGCTGTGGCTTGTTTTTCTCCATATGCTTTTTGACAGCTTCTTCGTCATAGACGACAGTTTCTCTCTCTTCAAGCACGATAGCTCCAGTCGGGCACTCAGGTAGACAGTCACCAAGACCGTCACAATAGCTTTCAGAAACAAGCCGGGCTTTACCGTCAATCAGTTGTAAAGCACCTTCATGACAAGCAGTGACACAAAGGCCGCAACCGTTACACTTTTCTTCATCTATTTTTATAATATTTCTTAACATTGTCATAACCCCTTTCGAATGATTGTTTTTACAGGTTCATTATATTACAATGAAAGAATTAAATCGGTATCTGAGGATACAAAAATGAGTAGGGGTGTGTGATGTTTGAAAAATACTTGGATAAAGTTTCGCAAGTAAGCCTTTTTCAAGGAATTGAAAGAGATGCCATTTTAGCTATGTTAAATTGTTTGAAGCCTAAAGTTTGCAGCTATAAAAGAAGTGATTATATTGTGACGGGCGGAGATCCCTATGAAAGCGTTGGAATAGTTCTCAAGGGTACAGCGACGGTCAGTAAAGAAAATGCCGCAGGAAACAGGATTGTTATGACACTTTTAAAGCAAGGGGATATTTTTGGTGAGTTAGTCGCCTTTTCCAGCCAAATGATCTGGCCAGCAACTGTTCAGGCCCATGAAGCTTGTGAGGTTCTTTTCCTACCGAGAGGAAAAATTGTTGGCGAGTGTGACAAGATGTGTTCATGGCACAGAATTCTGATCCAGAACTTTTTAAAGATAATTTCCGAAAGAGCCATGATGTTGAACAAGAAGGTTGAATATCTGACGATCAAAAGTATGCGCGGGAAAATCTGCACATATTTATTGGAGCAATATAAAAAGACAGGCGACAAAAACATAATTCTGCCCTTAAATCGAAATGAACTCTCGGATTTTCTAAATGTGTCTCGTCCATCCATGTCCAGAGAAATGCGTAAAATGAAGGATGAAGGAGTTATTGATTTTCATTTGACTGAATTCGAAATTTTAGATTTAGAAGCCTTAAAGTATATGAGTGATTTATAGTGGATAATAAATCTCATTTGTATCAAAATATATTGTAATGCATTAAACAATATGAAGGAGATACAATTGTGAATGTTGATGTGATAGGTGTTCCAATTGATTTGGGAGCAAATAGAAGAGGCGTTGATATGGGCCCAAGTGCCATAAGATACGGCGGCTTGAAAAAAGCCATAACTAACCTTAACATAGGTTATAAGGATATCGGCAACATTGATGTGCCTATTCCTGAAAGCTATGATGATTTTGTAGATGAGAGTTTCAAGAACGAAGAAGAAATAGGCTATGTTAACAAAAGCTTAGCTTCCTTAGTCAGGAAGAGTCTTTTAGAAGGGAATTTGCCGATAATTCTCGGTGGCGATCATAGTATTGCAGTTGGGAGTATTCTGGGCACTCAGAGTGTATTAGAGAATATTGGTGTGCTTTGGATAGATGCCCATGGGGATTTCAATACCAGAGAAACTACGTTGTCAGGTAACTTGCATGGAATGTCCTTAGCTGCATCAGCAGGTTTTGGGGCATTGGAAATGACGGGATTTAAACCTAAGGATGTTAACTACGTAAACCCGAAAAAAGTTGTCTTAATAGGCGCAAGGGATATTGATAATGAGGAAGCTATATTAATCAAAGAATCGGGTATTACAGTATTTACAATGTCTGATATTGACGAGTATGGGATGAAAGAGGTTATGGTTAGAGCTTTAGAAATCGTAGCCGCAGATACTGAAGGCTTTCATGTTAGTTTTGACTTGGATGTCATGAATCCTAATGAAGCTCCTGGGGTAGGAACTCCTGTAAACGGAGGTCTTACATTTAGAGAAGCTCATCTAGCAGCGGAAATGATCTCTAATAGTAAGAAATTGCGTTCTTTAGAAGTCGTTGAATTAAATCCTATTCTTGATCATATGAATCAAACAGGCAAATTAGCTGTCTCGCTTATTTGTTCAATGATCGGAAAAAGAATACTTGGGTGAACACTATTTTTTAAGAAGGTATTTTGAAAAAGAGGAATTTAGTATATACTTATAGAATATCTCATTATCAGTCGATTGGACTATTCATAAATTTAATAGCGTTATGCTTAAGGTTCCTTTGTAATAAAGGATCTAAAAGGGGAAGTCGGTGAAAGTCCGACGCGGTCCCGCCACTGTAAACAAGGAGTTCTCTTCGAAATCCTACGCTCAAATGCTGGGACAGAGATGAGAATGATGATCTGAAGCCAGGAAACCTGCCTTAAGTAGCATCACAAACCTACGAGCGATAGGAGATGTGTGTGTTTATTTAGGGTAAACCATACGAGCCGCTCAGGCTCGTTTTTTTATTACCCACAACACAAGGGAAGAAGGTTTTTCATGTTACAAGTAATCGGTATCGGCCCTGGAAGGCCGGAATGGTTGCCCCCTGCAATTACTGAACTTGTAAAGAACTGCGAAATTCTAATCGGAGGGTCTAGGGCTCTAAAACTCTTTCCTGATTTCACAGGGCGCCAGTACTCCCTATCCGGTGACCTAGCTAGCAGTATAGAAGTGATCAGAAGCGCACTTCTAGAAGAGAACGTTGTTGGAGTTCTCGTCTCAGGCGACCCAGGGTTTTTCAGTTTTTTACCTAGACTTAAGAAGGAGTTTCCGGAGGAAATAATCGACGTCTATCCTGGGATCAGTTCTCTTCAATTCGCTTTTGCAAGAGCCGGGCTTCCTTGGCAAGAGGCCATCTTTGCAAGTGTTCATGGTCGAGAATTGTCTGTACTTCCTCAGGTAATTACTCGTCCCACAGCGGTTCTAACCGGTGGAGAAAATACGCCTCAGAAAATCGCGCAACTCTATATGGAGCGTGGCAATAACCCTCTTATTTCAGTCGGTAATGCCCTTGCTTATCCAGAGGAATTTTGGTCAACAATGGACGCAGAGCATTTGGCTCAGGAAAAAACCATGTTAAAGAATGCTATCGTTATCCTCTATCCAAATACTATTCAAGATTCTCAGCACTCCCCTAAACAGGGTGTAGGTTGCAGGCTTGGAATTCCAGACGAAGAGTTTCTGCGCGGAAAGGTTCCCATGACCAAGGCGGAAATTCGGGTTCAAGTACTCGCCAAAGCCCAAATTTCGAAATATGATCAGGTCGTGGATATTGGAGCGGGTACGGGGAGTATTAGTATCGAAGCAGCCGGCCTCGCTTCTGAAGGTGTAGTATACGCAATTGAGCATAATTCAGAGGCTCAAGCACTTATTCTTGCTAATCAACTCAAGTTTGGAGTTTCAAATCTTCGTCTGATTCCTGGTGCTGCGCCAGATGTTTTCGGGGAACTTCCCCCAGTCGATGTCTGTATTATTGGTGGCAGTAATGGACGTTTATCAGAAATCTTAAATACGGTTCCCCTTGTTGAAGGGGGAAGAATCGTGATCACAGCAGTGACCATCGAAACAGTGGCTCAAGGATTGAAACTGCTTACAGACTTTAACTATCAGGATATCGATACCGTCTCTATTCAAGCAGTCCGATGGAAAGCAGTACAAACTCTGCATATGGCCCAAGCTTTGAATCCAATCTTTATAATTTCAGCACGAAAAGGGGAAGCATCATGAATACAACCTGGGGAAAATTCTATGGAGTCGGGGTCGGTCCCGGTGATCCTCGGCTCTTGACTTTGCAAGCCGTTGATGTCCTACAATCAGTGGATTTGGTAGCTATCCCCAAATCCAAGCTCGATCGAGAAAGTGTGGCCTGGGATATTGCCAAAATTCATTGTCCAACTAATGTCCGACTTGTCGAACTCGAAATGCCTATGACTTCGGATCAGCAGGTTTTAACAAAGGCTTGGCAAGATGGAGCACAAACCCTCCTAGTTGAACTGAAACAGGGTAAATCCGTTGCCTTTATCACGCTGGGAGATCCTTCCCTTTATAGTACTTACAGCTACCTACTTAACATCCTTCAGGAGGAATTACCACAGGAATGTGTTATCACAGTGCCAGGCATTACGGCTATGTCCGCGGCGGCAGCCAAGATTAACTTGCCTCTTGCTACTGGGGATGAGCCTCTTCTAATCTTGCCAAGTACCGAAGATGTTGGAGAATTTCTTAATTTCCCCAATTTAGTCTTAATGAAAGTCTCCCGCAGGCTTCCTGAGATTTTAACGCTTCTGAAAGAGCGCGAGAGAAAAGCGGTCTTGTTAACTCGCCTTGGACAATCCGGAGAGAAAATCCGCTGGGAACCTAAACCAGAGGATTTCACTGCCGACAAAATCGATTATCTTAGTTTGTTACTCGTGAAAAAAGACTTATTGGGGAGGGGAAACAGTGAGCCAGAAAAGAACTAAGGGTAAAGTTATCTTCGTCGGTGCTGGTCCAGGGGATCCTGAGCTGATCACGATCAAAGGCTCTCGGGCGCTGGAAAGAGCGGATCGCGTGATTTATGCCGGGTCTTTAGTTAACCCGGAATTACTTGGCATTTGTCGTCCCGGTACCCCGTTTCATGATAGCGCCCACCTTACACTGGAAGAAGTGGTCGCTCTAATGTTCAAGGGAACCCAAAGCGGAGAAACCATCGTCCGACTCCATACAGGAGATCCCAGTATGTATGGAGCTATAAAGGAACAATTTGAACATTTAGATAAACAGGAAATACCGTATTCTGTTATTCCGGGGGTCAGTTCGGTGTTTGCAGCAGCCGCAGCAGTTAAACGGGAATTTACACTGCCGGAAATTAGCCAGACCTTGATACTCACCCGCTTAGCCGGACGCACTCCCGTTCCAGAACGTGAAGCACTTGCCAAATTAGCGCAACATCAAGCCAGTATGGCGATTTTCTTAAGTGTTCAGGATATGGGATCCGTCGTCCAAGCCTTATTGGAGGGTGGTTATCCGGCCTCCACCCCTATTGCTGTGGTCGCAAAAGCAAGTTGGCCGGATGAAGAGGTTCTGCTGGGAACCTTAGAAACCATCGTGGAAAAAGTTAAAGATGCAGGAATTCGTAAACAGGCTCAAATTCTTGTCGGGGACTTCTTAGATCCGGCCAAGGGGTACGCCCGTTCCAAACTCTATGACCCGACCTTTACGCACGAATATAGGCAAGGGACAGAAAAGTGAACATAAATGTAGGCCAAGACGTGGATGTAAAAACGAAAATTGCGCTTGTGTCTTTAACGGACCGAGGGTTGGACACGATCCAACGTATTGGAGAAGGGCTTCCGAATACCGTCCTTCAAAAAGTCTATATTCATGAGAAAGTGCTCGGTCAAACTAAGAATCAGGGTGAAGCACAAAAACATGAGCTGCAACTGCAGATCTTTACTCGTTTGAGGGATATTGTCCCGAGACTGTGGCAAGAGTATTCGGTGTTGATCTTTGTCATGGCGACAGGAATTGTTGTACGTCAAATTGCCTCTTTAATAGAAGGAAAAGATCGAGATCCTGCTGTGCTTGTCTTAGACGAAGCAGGGAAATTCGTGATTCCTCTGCTTTCTGGCCATTTAGGTGGCGCAAACGCTTGGGCCCATCAGATCTCTGCACAACTTGGAGCATTGCCCGTTATTACGACAGCTACGGATGTAAGGGGAATGGTGGCGCCTGACGAATACGCTCGCAGGTATGGCTGGAAAGTAGAACCTATCGATCATTTGCCAGCGGTCAACCGCTTGCTCTTAGAACAAAATCGTCTCAATGTCTGGGCAAGTTATCCTTTGAAATCTGAGCACCATACCTGGGTAAGTGATCCCCATTATCATTTCTTGTCCGAAAAGGAAAAAGATCAAGCAAATGTTATAATCGATGCTTTTCCACATTCAAGCCTTAAGGTGGATTGCCTGTATTTAGTCCCACCCATTTTAAGTGTTGGGGTGGGGTGCCGTCGCGGGGTTTCTAGCGAAGTTATTTTAGAGAGAATCAGGACGTCAGTAGAACAGCTCGGAGCCTCCCTGAAGGCCATCTCAGGAATTTATAGCGTTGATCTGAAATCTGACGAAGTGGGTCTGATTGAAGCGGCTAAATACCTCAGAGTTCCGTTTCAAACCTACCGAGCAGATGAACTACAAGCGGTTAATCTTCAAGAACAGTTAAGTCGATCAAACTTTGTAAGGGAAAAGATAGGAGTGGACGGTGTATGCGAAGCAGCGAGTTTACTGGGAGCCAAAAGGGGACGGCTGGTTCTGCCCAAGACCAAGGGGCAGGGGGTCACAGTGGCGATCAGCATAGAAAACTTTTTGTCGTAGGCCTCGGGCCGGGGGACCAAGACCATATGACAACACGGGTTCAGTCGGTATTAAATGAGGTTGAATTTATCGTGGGCTATAAAACCTATATCGACCTGATTCGGCCGTTTATAACCCATCAACAAATTGTTGCAACTGGGATGCGTCAAGAAATTGATCGCTGTCGAGAAGCCATTCGTTTGGCGGCAGAAGGACACCGAGTCGCCGTCGTAAGCAGTGGGGATGCCGGAGTTTACGGCATGGCTGGGATTATTATCGAGTGTCTGGAACAAGAAGACCTCCTCGATCTACCCCTGGAAATCATTCCTGGAGTGACGGCAGCCTCTGCAGCAGCTTCCATGTTAGGTGCTCCCTTAATGCATGATTTTGCAGTGGTTAGTTTAAGTGATCTTTTAACGCCTTGGGAAGTCATCGAGAAACGAGTGCGCTTAGCCGCCGAAGGTGATTTTATCTTTGCCCTTTATAACCCGAAAAGTAACGGTCGTCCACAACACATAGAGACCGTACGGGAGATTATCCTCCGCTATCGTCATCCTGAGACTCCTGTAGGACTGGTTCGTGAGGCTTTACGTGGGGATGAATCGAGCGTGCTGATTACCACCTTGGGGGAATTCACCAAGCACCCCATCGACATGCTCACGACGGTGATTATAGGTAACTCTCAAACCCGAATCGTTGGCCCCTATATGGTGACTCCTCGAGGATACAAACTGTGAGGCTTTTGGTCCTAGCAGGAACAGAGGATGGGCGAGAGCTAGCGGATGCCCTGATGCAGAGGGGACATGATGTTTTGGTCTCCACTCTGACCGCCTATGGCGCAGATTTGGCACAAGAACAAGGGCTGCCAGCTCGCTCGGGAGCGATGGATGCAGAAATCCTCACTGATCTTCTCCAAGCTAATTCCTTTTCAGCTCTGGTGGATGCTACTCATCCCTACGCGGTACGGGTGAAAGAAATGGCCAAAACCGTCTGCGCAGAGCTAGCCCTACCTTACCTCCGCTGGGAGCGCTCAGCACTGGAGCTAGCCGCTCATCCCCTTATTCATTGGGCAGAGGGCCTACCGGCCGCAGTACAAATGGCAACGAAGTTAGGACAACGTATTCTGCTCACCACCGGAAGTAATGGGTTGCCTGAATGGGTAGCTCATCCTTCAATGAATGACAAAATGCTCTATATTCGCGTGCTCCCTACGTCTGAGGTGTTAGCGCGTTGTGAATCCTTAGGCTTTAAACCCAATCAAATTATTGCTGCTCAGGGTCCATTTTCCCAAGCTTGGGATGAAGCCATGTTTAAGCAATTAAAGATCGAGGTGGTGGTAGCCAAAGAAAGTGGAAAAGTTGGCGGAACCCTCGAAAAAGTACAGGCGTGTCTCAGCTTAAACCTTCCCTTGGTGATTCTAAAACGACCCGTTGTCGAAATGGATTCAAAACGTTGTACAGTGACCCAATTTATTAAACAATTGGAGGAAACGATACCATGAAATCAGAACTAATTCTTTTAGGACACGGTAGCCGCCGTGCCGAGGCTAATCAAGGACTTTTAGTGGTCGCCGAAAAAGTAAGTCGCTTAATGGAACAACCGGTAACTCCTGCCTATATGGCTCATGATCACCCGAGCCTTCCCGAAGCGGTAGAAGCCAAAATTAAAGCTGGCGCATCTAGTATTGTTGTCATGCCGCTCTTTCTCTTCCGCGGAGTCCATGTGACGGTGGATATCCATGAAGAATTACGAGAAATTCGGGAACAGAATCCGAAGGTGGAGATTGTCTTTACCAAAGAACTGGGAGCTGATGACGGGATTGCGAATTTGGCCAGTCTGCGCATCAAGGAGGCTTTAGCTGAATGACAACCGCCTTCATTTTAGACCCGAGTCAAATCGAAGTAGAAAGCATGCGGATTATTCGCGCTGGACTAACCCGTCCCTGGCTAGAAGCTGACTTTCCAGTGGTAGAACGGATAATTCATACAACTGGAGATCCTTCCTTAGAATCGGCCATTGCGATTCATCCGGAAGCGATCGCCTGCGGGCTAAAGGCTCTACAAGAAGGTGCCAACGTGATTACGGACGTTGAGATGGTTCGAGCAGGGATTTCCAAAGAAAAACTCAAATCCTTGGGTGGGACAGTGGAATGCTTCTTAAATTCTTCCGGTGTTCCCGAACAAGCCAAAGCATGGGGCATCACACGCTCAATGACGGCTTTTCGTATGAATGCCGAGGGTCTGCGCGGCTCAATCGTGGCGATTGGCAACGCTCCAACGGCTCTCATCGAAGTCTTGCGTTTAGCTGAGAATCCGGAGACCCGCCCTGCTTTGATCGTCGGAATTCCCGTGGGTTTTATCGGAGCAAAAGAGTCTAAGGATTTACTTTGGGAGCACCAAGAGTTCCCTTCGATTACAGTCCTCGGGACGCGAGGAGGAAGTCCCATCGCTGCAACAGTAATTAACGCCTTAATTTATACAGTTTTAAAACAGCTTAAATAAGCTCAAAAAGCACCGCTTAAGAAAAAGAGGGTGAAAATAATGTCTTCAAATCATCAATCAACAGCCAAACTTATGATCCAGGGGACCTCTTCAAGCGTTGGAAAGAGCGTTTTGGCTGCTGCATTTTGCCGAATTTTTTATCAAGAAGGCTACCATGTAAGTCCGTTTAAAGCACAGAATATGGCGCTTAATTCCTTTGTGACCACAGCAGGCGGAGAGATGGGGAGAGCTCAAGTGGTTCAGGCCCAAGCTGCTGGAGTCGAACCAGAGGTACGAATGAACCCAATTTTACTTAAACCCAGTGGGCCAACCGGCTCTCAAGTCGTTATTATGGGCAAGTCTCAGGGGAATGTGACAGCTCTGCGTTACCATGGGGAATATCAACGTATGACTTGGCCTTATGTGACTGAGGCACTCCACGGCTTGCTCAAGGACTATGAAATCGTAGTGATTGAAGGAGCAGGAAGTCCGGCTGAAGTCAATCTTAAATCCAACGATATTGTTAATATGCGGGTTGCCATGGAGGCCAATTCACCGATCTTACTCGTAGCAGATATTGACCGTGGTGGAGCCTTAGCAGCCGTTGTAGGAACCTTGGAATTAGTGGAACCTGAAGAACGAGCCATGATCAAAGGGATTATCTTTAATAAGTTTCGAGGGGAAATTAAGCTTCTTCAGCCTGCCTTAGACTTCATCGAAGAAAAAACAGGAATCCCAGTAGTCGGAGTTGTTCCTTATTTCAAGATCCGTATTCCAGATGAAGATTCCGTAGCTTTGAACGAAGCAGACGAAAAACCCTCGGTTTCTCTAGCAGACCAATTGGACGTGGCAGTCATTCGTTTACCCTACATTTCTAATTTTACAGACTTTGATGCGCTTCAGGATGAACCCGATGTTGCGGTGCGCTATGTTACTGACCCTGCGAATTTGGGAAAACCAGATCTCCTCATCATTCCCGGCAGCAAAAACACTCTCGCTGACTTGCATTTTCTTCATGAGAGCGGCTTAGGGACTCTCATTCATAAGCTTGATGAAAAAGAGGTTCCTGTCATCGGGATTTGTGGTGGCTATCAAATGATGGGACGCTTAGTGAAGGATCCGCTGCATACAGAGTCCGAGCTGGAAGAGGTCTCAGGGCTTGGCATTTTACCGATGGTGACAGAATTCTATCCTCAGAAACATACCGTTCAGAGTAAGGGGACCATCCTGGCGGAGCAAGGCTTCTTGAAAGCCTGTACTGGTGATACAGTGGTTGGTTACGAGATCCATATGGGTCGAACCACCATGGATGAGGGGCATACTCCACTGTTCAATTTGACTTCGAATGGAGAGTCCAATCTCGATGGTTTGCAGGTAGGAAATGCTTATGGTACCTATTTACATGGAATTTTCGATAATGACAGCTTGCGGACATCCCTTTTAAACTGGCTATGGCAGCGCAGAGGGTCTGCGCGGACCGTAGAAGCGTCACTTTCTCAAGCAGCGCTTCGTGAATTAGCGTTTAATGAGTTGGCCGATTTAGTTCGGCAAAATGTGGATATGGAACGGATTCGAGACATTATGGGCTTAACTTAAAATTATGGAAACATTGAGTATCGTTTCAGCGCTTCTTCCCATCGCTGTTCTGTTTGGATTTATACTTGATCAGGTTATTGGAGATCCACGCAGTTGGCCCCATCCAGTCGTAGGAATAGGGAACCTGATTGCCTATCTGGAGCGCCAGCTCAATCTAGGAACTCCCCAGCTGCGACGCCGCAACGGGGTCCTGCTAACGATCCTTGTAGTAGGGGGAAGTTATCTGCTTACCTGGGCTGCAGTATTGGCAGCGAAGACACTGCATCCCTTGCTGGGTTTTGGGTTAACCACTTATTTTATTTTCACAACCTTAGCTAGTAAATCCCTCTTAGATGCTGGACAAAGTGTCCTAGTTCCTTTGCTAAAAGGGGACTTGACTGAGGCTCGCACACGGCTTTCTTGGTTGGTTAGCCGTGACACTAGCAATCTTTCCGAAGGTGAGCTTGCTAGAGGAACCGTTGAGACCCTGGCCGAAAACTTCGTTGATGGGATTTTGTCCCCGCTTTTTTACGCCGCTCTCGGAGGAGCGCCCTTAGCGATGGCCTTTAAAGCGGTCAGCACTTTGGATTCTATGGTCGGCTATAGGAACGAGCGCTATGAAGAGTTTGGCTGGTTCTCGGCTCGCACAGATGATTGGGCGAATTACCTACCCGCGCGCTTATCTGTTCCGATCTTACTGCTCGCAGGTTGGTTCAGAGGAATGTCAGTGGGTCACGCCTACCGAATGTGGAAGCGAGATGCCTCAGGTCATCCTAGTCCCAACGGAGGGAATCCGGAAAGTGTGGTTGCTGGATTACTTGGCATTCGGCTTGGTGGCATCAATATCTATCATGGTCGGACCCACCACCGGGCAGAGATGGGGGATGCCCTTCATCCAGTAGGAGCCACAGACATTGCCCGCTGTCGTCAACTGGTTCAAACGGCGACCTGGTTATCCCTTCTGCCTGCCCTTGTAATAGCTTACTTAATGATTTAACCAAGTGACCCCCACTTAATCATCGAGCGACGGGTTCGCCTTTTAGCTAGGCTCAAAGTTTATTTTGAGGCGCGAATAGATTATTCGCTTCACAAACTCGAATTTCGAACGACGAACCTCGAACCACGAATTATCGATAAGGAGATACAGCATGAAGATTCCACGGATTGTCCTTGCAGGAACGCACAGCGGTGTAGGCAAAACAACCCTTGCTACGGGTTTGATGGCGGCTTTGAAAAAGCGCCATCGTCCAATCCAGGGGTACAAGGTCGGGCCGGATTACATCGACCCCAGTTATCATGCGGCAGCAACGGGAAGGGCTTCCCGCAATCTTGACCGCTGGCTGTTAGGAGAGCATCTTCCTTCCATCTTTGCTCAAAGTGCTCAGGAGAGTTGGGCGGTGATTGAGGGAGTCATGGGTATGTTTGATGGTATGAGTGGTACCGCAGGTTTTGGAAGTACGGCAGATGTTGCAAAACTTCTGCAAGCTCCGATCATCCTAATTGTTGATGCCTCTTCAATGTCACGGAGCGTGGCCGCCCTAGTCTACGGCTTTAACTCCTTTGACCCCCAGACAAAAGTACAGGGTGTCATCCTTAACCGCGTCAAATCGACGGCCCAAGAAACTATTCTGCGAGAAGCCCTCAGTGATCTCCAGATCCCAGTCCTTGGGGTGCTCCCGAAAGAACTATCCCTGCACCTACCTGAACGGCATTTGGGATTGATTCCCGTAGGGGAAGGTGGACTCTTAGAAGGGTTTATCGAGACGCTTTCCGATTTAATAACTAAACACGTTGATTTGGATCAAGTCGAAAGTATAATGCTGGCTGCCCCTGAGTTTAGTAGTGAATCATTTTCATCGCATGAAACTAAGAAAACTGCCACATGTTCTGTCAATAATTCTAGCATTCTTGAGCCAAATTCTAATCCTGCTCCTCAAGCCCAGCAGAATAAATTCAGGCTAGGCTTAGCACGGGATGAGGCGTTCCTTTTTTACTATCAAGATGCTTTAGACCTTGCAGAACGGTTGGATTCGATAATTGTACCGTTTAGCCCCTTACACGATCATGCTCTCCCTAAGGACCTGGATGGGATTATCTTAGGTGGGGGATTTCCGGAGCTTCATCTCAATCGTTTGAGCGAAAACAGCTCATTCATAGACTCCCTGCGCGCTTATGCGGCCAGTGGTAAACCTATCTATGCTGAATGCGGAGGGTACATGTATCTCGGTAACTCTATTAAGGATTTTGAAGGCAACGAGCTTCCAATGGTGGGCCTTATCCCGATGAAAGCCGAAATGACCAAGCGCTTGCAGGGTATAGGCTATCGTAAAGGAGTCTTTCGGGAGGATAATTTCCTGGGTCCGCGCGGAACCACAGTTCAGGGGCATGAATTTCACTATTCTCGAGTGATCTATGACAAAGACTATCCTCCCGCCTACGAATTGTTCAAAGCAGGCCAAGGGGATCGCCTGGAAGGTTATGCTCGGGATAATCTTGTCGCTTCGTATCTTCACCTGCATTTTTCGGGACATCAAGAGTTACTTGAGCACTGGTTTGCTTCCCGTTCAGGGAGACTAGGGGTATGATAACCGTTTATACCGGACAAGGAAAAGGGAAAACGACCTCAGCCCTCGGAGAAGCTGCCCTCGCCTACTGCCAAGGGAAACGTGTTTTGATGGTGCAATTCCTCAAAGGGAGTACTTATAGCGGTGAACTTGTAGGGCTTAATCGTTTAGCCATTCCGATCATTCAATTTGGAGTGGGTTGTCGCTGGGCAGGGATGATCCGTACTGGAATGAAACACTGTACAGGGTGTGGAGAATGTTTCCGACAAAACCGCAACCCAGAGATCGCCTTAGATTTAGTTCAACAAGCCTTTGATTTCGTAGCGGGTGAAGTTAAGACAGCCACCTACCAAATGATTATCTTAGATGAAGTAAGCCATGCCTTAAACCGAGGTTTTCTAGATATCAATCCATTGAAAGAGCTTCTCTTGACCAGTTCTTCCTTGGACTGGATTCTTACAGGTCGTGGCATGCCCGAAACCATAGAGTCTTTAGTAGACAATTGGTATGACCTGAACATGCTAAAACATCCTTTCTCAAAAGGAATTAGCAGTCGTAGGGGGATTGAATATTAATGGATTTCACTGTCGGGTTGGCCCGGTGTCCGGGGACGTGTGGAGAATGGGTACAAGGGGCTCGAAGAGGAGTTCCATTTCTCGTAGATTGTCCCATTGATCGTTTTTCGGAAGCTAGAGTGGCGTTGAACTTGCATACCAATAGCTGGGATATTCCTCTGCACAAGACTAAAGCCCTCCAAGTACTGGGGTTACTCAAAGCTAACTTAGGCCTGCCTACGTTAGGTGGTAAAGTAGATTTTTTACAACAGCTTCCGGAAGGGAAAGGAATGGCTAGCTCGACGGCTGACATTACTGCCGTGGCGGCAGCCACCCTGATTGCCCTCGGAGAGGATCCGGCACCTGAGCGTTTAGCACATTTTGCTTTACAGATTGAACCTAGCGACAGCGTGATGTTCCCCGGGATCACTGAGATTGAGCATGTCCAAGGACATAACCAGCGCGTGCTAGGTTCTGCAGTCCCTGCCTTGTTTCTGGCCTTGGATTGGGGTGGAACCATCGATACCAGAGTGTTTAACGCTCGACCAGGGTTAGCTGAGCACTATCGGCGCAATGAACTTGAGATTGAGAAGGCGTATCGATTGGCCTGCGAAGGCATAGAGCAGGGAGATTTAGAGAAACTGGCCACAGCAGGCACGATTAGTGCACAGTGTAATTTAGAAGTCAATCATAAATCATTCTTTAAGCCTTTTTTGACCTGGGTAAAGCAAACTGGAGGACTTGGAGTTGTGACGGCACATAGCGGTACACTGTTAGCCGGAGTATTTCCGCAAAATGGCTTTTCCGCTTCTGAAGTACGCAAAAACTTACAGTTTGAAGCACAGCAACGGTTTACACCCGCCTACCTCGATCTTTTTAATAGTCATCCGGGTGGAATCGTCGCTTCTAACCCGAGTTTGGCGACATTTTTTTCCAGACCCAGGCGTAGCAAGGCTTTAGACCATGCGTAAGAAAGCGTTTTGTCACTACAACATGTTTTACAGTAAGAAATTATTGAACTGGTTAATCACTTTCGGCTTCATCATTTTTTCACAACTAAATAATTTGACCAATTTTTCCTGCTGGTCAGTCATCTCTGTAATAGTTAATGAACGTTGAGAAGAATTTTTTAACCCAACCTGATTTAATCGACAGCTACTCACTTGTCGCAGCAGTTCTTCAGACGACTGTGTGATTTCCGCTTTCCTGAGCATCATCTCGATTGAGTTTATCAGCAAGTAAGCTAAGATGCAGATGGTCACATGGGCTTTCACTCGCTCTGGCCGTGTCAAATAGATGGGACGTAATGCAAGTTGTGATTTCATCTCTCGAAAAGCTTCTTCAATCTTGTTTTTCTCTCGATACTTTTGAATCACTTGTTCTTGTGGGATGGTCATATCGTTTGTAATAAAACAGGTTATTCCGTCCAATCGTCTTT
>LADV01000328.1 GCA_000961805.1 Peptococcaceae bacterium BRH_c23
GTATTTAAAAGCATTGATAAAAACACCAATATGCCGACGAACTCCTCTATCTTAGGTGTTCTGCTAAGCGGTATGTGGCTGCTGTACTTCTTCGGTGCAAATCTAACAGCTGTCCCTTGGTTCGGTTCGTTTAGTTTTGATAGTTCTGAACTTCCGATTGTGAGCATCTATGCGATGTATATTCCTATTTTCGTTATGATGATGGTAAAAGAGAAGTCTCTAAACTTCGTTAAACGGTTCCTCATGCCGTCCCTTGCTATCTGTGCCTGTGTCTTCATGGTCGTTGCTGCATTCTATTCCCATGGCAAGGCAGTCTTGTTCTACCTTGTTATTTTCAGCGTGATTATGGCAATTGGTATGCTAATGAATACCAAAAAGAAATAAAATTCCTGACTTAAGGACTATAGCCGTAGCTGGCTATAGTATTGTACAAATCTATGTTTTAAATGAGGAAGGGCAGTATCATCAGGTAGAGGTATTGAAGGAAATAGGGATAGCTCATTCAGAGGTTTTGCAGGGCTTTTGTATGAATCTTGAAGAGTTATTTAAATGATGCCTAAACGTTCTAAATATAAACAAACAGAGGGGATTGAACCGGATATCACGTACAAAAAGTGAACAATTCTTGGATAACGTTCAAATATTAAACAGAAACACCTCTTTATTAGGGGTGTTTCTGTTTTTTTGAGATGGCACAGAATTTGCATATTATATTTCTAAATAATAAGAAAATTCGCGAAAAGAGGGAGAGCAAATTGGGTATTTCTCTGGAACTAGCACGATTTATTAAGCAACTTAACTTTGAATCTTTGCCGGATGAGGTGGTCTTGGCTACAAAGAATGCTTTTCTAGATTGGCTTGGTTCTGCGGCTGCCGGTGCCCAACGAGAGCCAGGACGTATCGTGTTATCGATAGTCGAGGAGCTAGGAGGGAAAGAAGAGGCAACCCTTATCAGCACAGGGGAGAAAACATCTTCCATCCTAGCGGCTATGGTCAATGGGGCAATTTCTCACATTGTGGAGTTAGACGATGTCCATAAGGCCTCGATTATTCATGCAGGAGCGCCTATCATTCCAGCGGCTCTAGCAGCAGTCGAGAAAATTGGAGCGGGTGGTCGTGAACTGATTGAGGGGATCGTTGCTGGCTATGAGGTGGCTATTCGAATAGGGGAAGCAGTTACCCCTGCTCACTACTATTACTGGCATACTACAGCTACAGTGGGTACCTTTGGAGCTGCGGCAGCAGCAGGCAAGATATTAGGACTAAGCGAGGAACAATTGGTCCATACCTTAGGGACTGCAGGTACCCAGGCGGCAGGTTTATGGGAGTTTTTGGCGGATGGTGCTATGAGCAAACATCTTCACCCGGGTAAAGCAGCTCTGAATGGCCTTTTGGCAGCGCTGCTAGCTCGGCAAGGTTTTACTGGGGCAAGTCGGATTCTTGAAGGGGAAAAAGGGTTTGTTCGAGCCACAGCCAAGGAGTACGACCTCAGCAAAATAACCAATGGTCTTGGGCAAAGCTATAAAATCGTCGAAAACTGTATTAAAATCCATGCCTCTTGTCGCCATACCCACCATGCTATTGACCTGGTTTTGGATCTGGTGAAAAAGCATGGCTTAACACCGGCACAAATTGCTAAGATCATCGTTAGGACTTATCCTATAGCCCTTGATCTAACCGGTAATTACCAGCCAGATACGTTATACGCCGCCAAATTCAGTTTACCATTCTGTGTCGCCCTTGCTGCTAAACAACGAAAAGCGGGCTTAAGAGATTTTAACGAACTTACCTTAGTCGACCCGTCGATTCGGACTCTGATGAGTCGTGTCGAGCTGATCGCTGATCAGGAGGTCACAGCACTTTATCCCGCTAAGTGGCCAGCGATCGTTGAAATTACAGACTTGGCTGGACAGATTTACACTCAGCGCACAGATTACCCTGCCGGTGATCCGGAGAATCCCATCAGCCAAGCCGAATTAGAGCATAAATTCCGAGAACTGGCAAGTTCACACTTCGGAGTCCCACGAGTTGAAATGTTGGTGGCTGCAATCCGTCAATTAGAAGATATCACCAACCTCTCCGGCTTATTAGGCAAAGGAAAGGAGGATTAAGGTGGCACATTCATTCTTCTGGCGTAAACTTCACTCCTTATCCGGGATAATCCCTCTGGGCATTTTTCTAATGGTCCATATGTTTATTAATTCGCTGGCCACTTTAGGTCAAGGGGATTTTAACCGTGGGGTTTCTCTCTTGCACAGTATACCCTACTTGTGGTTCTTAGAGCTGGTTGTCATCTTTATCCCAATTCTGTATCATGCGCTTTATGGAATATGGATTGTTTACCTAACCAGAAACAATCTTGAGAACTATCGCTATTTTCGCAACTGGCTATTTTACCTGCAAAGAGTATCGGCCCTCATTACTATGTTGTTTGTGACCTGGCATGTCGTCGTATTGCGCTTTTCGGAAGGTTTAATCAACCGTAACATGGACTTCGAGTTCGTGAGCACAGCCTTGAACCAACCTTTAATACTTATTCTTTACTTGTTTGGTCTGCTTGCTTCATTTGGCCATTTTGCCAACGGTTTGTGGTCATTTCTAGTATCCTGGGGGGTTACTGTGGGGGAACAGGCTCAAAGAACTGCGGCTTATGCATGCTTTGCGGTATTTGTAATTCTGACGGCTGTAGGGATTAATGCCCTGCTAGCCTTCATTTAGGGGAGGGTCGGAGATGAGCGGAAAGGTAATTGTCATCGGGGGCGGCCTGGCCGGCCTAATGTCAGTGATCAAGCTAGCTGAGCGCGGTCAAAAAGTCGATCTATTTTCGTTGGTTCCCTGTAAACGTTCTCACTCAGTATGCGCTCAAGGGGGCATCAATGCTGCTGTCAACACAAAAGGAGAAGGAGACTCTACCTGGGAACATTTTGACGACACGATTTACGGTGGGGATTTCCTGGCTAACCAAACTCCGGTGAAAAATATGATCGAAGCTGCTCCGAGCATTATTTATTTAATGGATCGGATGGGGGTACAGTTTAACCGAACTCCGGAAGGATTTCTGGACGTGCGCCGCTTAGGCGGCGCCAAATACTCGCGTACTGTTTTTGCCGGGGCTACCACCGGTCAGCAATTGATCTACGCGCTGGATGAACAGGTCCGTCGCTATGAGGATGAAGGGTTGGTCACTCGCTATGAAGAGTGGGAATTGCTTTCCTTGGTACGTGATGAGGAAGGAACCTGCAGGGGAGCGGTGGTGCAGGATTTAAAAAGTCTGGAAATCCAAGCCTTTCCGGCGGATGCTGTGATTTTGGCCACAGGAGGTCCGGGCATGATTTATGTGCGCAGTACGAACTCAACCATTAATACGGGGTTTGCTGCCGCCACTGCCTATCTGCAAGGAGCAACTTATGCCAATGGGGAATTTGTTCAAATCCATCCTTCTGCCATTCCGGGGCGAGATAAATTGCGTTTAATGTCTGAATCCATCCGGGGAGATGGTGGGCGAGTCTGGGTCTATAAGGACGGAAAGCCTTGGTATTTCTTAGAGGATTGGTATCCGGCCTATGGGAACATGGTACCGCGAGATATTGCCACGCGGGCCATCTTTAAAGTCTGTGTGGACATGAAGCTGGGAGTGGAGGGAGAAAACAAAGTCTATCTGGATATTACGCATTTAGATCCCCATGAGATCGATCGCAAACTAGCCGGGGTTGTGGACATTTACGAGAAGTTTATTGGAGATGATCCGCGTAAGGTACCGATGCAGACCTTTCCGGCGGTGCATTATTCAATGGGCGGGCTCTGGGTGGATTATAACCAAATGACCAACATACCGGGCTTATTTGCAGCGGGAGAGTGTGAGTATCAATACCATGGTGCCAATCGCTTAGGGGGCAACTCTTTAGTGGCTGCTTTATATGCCGGTATGGTCGTTGGGCCTAAGGCCTTTGAGTATAGCCAGGGACTTAAGCAACGTTACACTGACTTGCCGACAGCCCTTTTTGAAGGAGCCAAAGATCAAGAGATGGCTAAACAGAAGGCTTTGTTTGGGATGCAGGGTCAGGAAAATCCCTACAAATTGCATCAAGAACTTGGGGAGTGGATGGTGGACAATGTCACAGTCGTTCGCAATAACGACGGATTGTTAGCTACCGACCAAAAGATCCAAGAACTGATGGAACGATATAAAAATATTGGGGTAGGCAACGGTGCTGCCTGGGGTAACCAGATTGTTCCGTTTACGCGCCGCCTGTGGGGTATGCTTTCTTTAGCTCGGGTAATTACCCTAGGAGCCTATCACCGCAACGAAAGTCGGGGTGCTCATTATAAACCGGATTATCCGGAGCGCGATGATGAAAATTGGCTTAAAACCACCAAAGCAGCCTGGACGGGGGATGGCCCAAGTTTTAGTTATGATCCTGTGGACATTAGCTTCATAAAACCACGCAAGCGACGCTACGATGTAGCGAAAGAGGTGATCGTGTAGATGTCTAAGGATAGGAAAGATATTAAATTAGTGATTAAACGTCAAGCCAATCCTCAGTCGAATCCCTACAACGAGGAATTTTTAATTCCTTATTTCCCGAAAATGAATGTGGTAGCAGCCTTGATGGAAATCCAGAAAAACCCGGTCAATGCCAAGGGCGAGGTCACAACCCCTGTGGCTTGGGAGTGTAACTGTCTTGAGGAAGTCTGTGGTGCCTGTACTATGGTGATCAATGGTCAAGCCCGTCAGGCCTGTTCCGCTTTAGTCGATCGGCTGACCCAACCCATTCATCTGGCTCCCCTCAGCAAGTTTCCGTTGGTTCAAGACCTTGTCGTGAATCGCCAGGTTATGTTTGATAACCTGCGCAAAGTAAAGGCTTGGATAGAGATTGATGGCACACATGACATGGGCCCTGGACCCAGGGTTTCTCCGCAGGTTCAGGAGCAGGCATATGCTCTTTCTAAATGTATGACTTGCGGTTGTTGTATGGAATCCTGCCCTAATGTCAACTCTAAATCGAAATTTATGGGTCCTGCGCCGATTGCCCAGGTAGATCTGATGAATTCTCATCCAACAGGAGCTTTGCAAAGAGAGAGGAGACTGGAGGCTTTGATGAATGAAGGAGGGATTGCCGATTGTGGCAACGCTCAAAACTGTATTAAAGTCTGTCCAAAGGAAGTTCCTCTCACTCGGTCTATCGCTCGTCTCAACCGAGCTACCATGCTTTATGGGATCAAGGCTTGGCTTAATAAGTGAAGAACCAGAAGAAGAGGGAGTCATAAAAATTGGATAAGCATCCCTATGAAAGGACCGATGGTATGGAACTGCATCAATTTTCGACCGATGTTTTGATTATCGGTGGTGGTTTGGCAGGGTTAAGCGCTGCGGTAGAAGCTGCTGGCAAGGGACTAAAGGTTTCCTTGGTTAGTAAAGGAAAGGCTGGGCGTTCCGGAAACACTGTGCTGACTCAAAATAATATTTCCGTTGTCTGGGATGGCCTTCGAACAGATGATTCAGTCGAGAGATTTATTGAAGATACTCTGACTGGAGGGGGTAACCTCAATGATCGGGATTTAGTCCAAGCACTAGCCACTGAAGCGCTAGAGGCAATTACTTGGTTGATGGAACAGGGTGTTCAGTTCCAAAAGGACAAGGATGATCTCCTGATTAAGGGTTCTCCGGGTCATTCTCGCTTTCGTATCGTTCGGGCAGTAGGGGTATCGAAATCGCCTCACACCATGGGACTGGGCTTATCTGTACCTTTAGCGGACAGGGCCAAAGCACTTGGCGTCGAGTTTATGGAGAATATAGTAATTATCAGCTTATTACTGGATAGTGGTCGAGTATGCGGGGCTATTGGGTTGGACAAAAAGGAGGCAGCGGTTTGCATAGTACATGCTGGCTCAGTAGTCTTAGCAGGGGGAGGGGCTGGAGGTCTCTTCCAACTAAGTACGAATGCTCGAGATGTGTGTGGAGACAGTTACGCCCTCGGATATCAAGCAGGAGCAACTCTACGAGACATGGAATTTATCCAGTTTCATCCTGCTGTCACAGTTGCCACTCCACGATTGGTAATCTCGACGTCACCTTTCGCGGATGGAGCTGTTCTGAGAAATCGCCTTGGTGAAGCCTATATGGTGCGCTATTCTCCTCAAGCAGATATGGCAACAAGGGACGTCATGGCACGAGCGAACTTTAAGGAAATCGCTGAAGGACGGGGTACAGATCGTGGCGGAGTCTATGTAGATTTTTCAGCGGTTCCCGTTGAAGTTATGACCAAAAATTATCAGGATATATGGACTGCTTTCCAAGGTGCAAAGATGATAGAAGTGGCACCCGCTCAGCATTTTATGCTCGGCGGGATTGTGATTGATCCACAATGCCGTAGTACGGTTCCTGGTTTATGGGTTTGCGGTGAAGCAGCCGGGGGTCTGCATGGAGCAAACCGGCTGGCGGGGAATGCCTTGACCGAAGCGGCTTTGTTTGGTCGGCGGGCCGGAAGGTGG
Organism: Peptococcaceae bacterium BRH_c23; assembly: GCA_000961805.1. Next base: position 6,493 of record LADV01000328.1, read on the forward strand.
GCGGCGGCTGAGTGCGTGCAGCCGAAATCAAGGGTTTTGAGTCGTCTCTTCATGGAGGAGTTTCTGGAAACTAGATTTGGGCAATGGGTTAGTACGGAGCTTTCCCTTAGTCTGGAAGTGTCTTCGTCATGGTCGGAAACCCAACAAGATTTGAAGTGTTCCATGGGGCTTTATGTAGGAGTTATTCGCTCTAAGAAAGGACTTCAGCAGGCCAAAGCGGATTTGTCAAATATCGCGGATCGCTTGAATTCCCAGCCGTTGCGAACCTATGGAGATTTGTTGCAGTATTGTCAGCAGAAAATGATGGTAATTACCTCGAACTTGATTGTTGATGCAGCTTGGCAAAGATCCACAAGTATAGGATCTCATTATCGTGAGGATCGGTAAACTTGTATGTATCTTGTATTGAAGGCGTATCAGCAATGGTCTAAGCGCTAAAACTATGAAAAAGATATTGGGGGGAATTATTTTTGGGTAAATTACTTGAAAATTATAGCAAGAAAATTATCGCTGAGGCTCGTGTTTTAGTTCCTAGGAACGGCGTAGCCCGTAACCCGGAGGAAGCTGTAGAAAAGGCCGATCAGATCGGATATCCCGTCGTGTTAAAGGCCTTGGTTCCGGTAGGAAAGAGAGGTAAAGCAGGGGCTATTAAATTCGCTGACAACCCTGAGGAAGCGGCTTCGTTTACGCAAGAGCTCTTGGCGATGACTGTCAGTCATTTCCCAGTGGACAAAGTCCTTGTCGAAGAAAAGCTAGCCATTGCCAAAGAATGGTATCTATCGATTGCTATTGATAAAAAGGCCCAAGCTCCAGTGATCATCGCCAGTCTTGATGGAGGAGTGGATGTTGAAACCTTAAGTAGGGAACATCCGGAAAAAGTGATCGCCCGTCATATTGATCCAATCTTTGGGATGCCTGATTATGAGGCTAAAGAGATTTGGGCTGATCTAGGTCTGAATGGAAAACCTCTGACCCTGGCGACTCAGACCTTGGTGCGTTTAGTGCGGGTTTTTTTAGAGAAGGATGCCTCAATTTTAGAGATCAATCCCTTAGTTCTCACGGAAGCCGGAGAGGTTATGGCAGCCGCTTCTGTGATGAGTATCGACGATAGTGCCATGTATCGGCATCCGGAATTAGCGAGTATGGTCCAGTTGGGTAGTGAACGCACCTGGCGTCCCCAGACTGAACTGGAAAAGCAAATGGTCGAGGTTAATGAGGCAGATCCCTATCGGGGAACAGCACGTTACACGGAGATGGATGGCGGGGATATTGGCTTTTTATGTGGCGGTGGTGGAGGGAGCTTGCTCTCTTTTGATGCTCTCGTATCCTTTGGCGGAAAACCTGCTAATTATAGTGAAGTTGGAGGAAATCCCCCCGAACGGAAAGTCTATGGGATCACCAAAGGGATACTCTCCAAACCGGGGGTCCGTGGTTTGTTTGTAGCGCATAACATCACGAATAATACTCAGGTTGACGTCATGGCTAAAGGAGTGGTCCAGGCGTTACAGGATTTAGGTAAGGATCCGCATACTTTTCCTGTCGTTGTGCGGGAAGCCGGAGTGAATGACGAAGCTGCCAAAGAGATTTTTACGGCTGCAGGTATCGAGTACTATGGAGATGAGGCTAGTATTACAGAAGCAGCTCAGCGTATGGTTGAACGAATTAAGGGTCTTGTGGCGACAGGAGGGGGGAACTAAATGTCTATTTTACTCGATGGAAATTCTAGAATAGCTATCCAAGGGATTACTGGGCGAGAAGCAGCCATGGTGACAAAACATAGCTTAGACTATGGAACTAAAATCTTAGCTGGTGTAACCCCGGGAAAAGAAGGGCAAGATGTTCACGGCATACCTGTCTACAATACATTAAAGAAAGCAGTTCAAGTACATAGCGTTAATACAACCGTCGTTTATGTACCGCCGGCCTTTGTCTATGATGCTGTCTTGGAGGCTATTGCCGCCGGTATAAGACTGGTGATCATCGCTACAGAAAACGTTCCTCAATTAGATGCCCTGAGATTCTTAGCCAGAGCAAAACAGGCCGGGGTCCAAGTGATTGGACCGAATTCCGTAGGTATGATAACCCCGAAGGATCGAATGAAAGTCGGGGCCATCGGTGGAGACAAGGTTGAGCGTTGCTTTGTACCTGGCCGGATCGGGGTCATTTCCCGCAGTGGTGGAATGACGGCGGAAAGCTCTTGGATGGTAAAAAGGGCTGGTTTTGGGGTGAGTACCTCAATTAGCATAGGAGGGGATGCTCTGATTGGTACCTCCATTAAGGATTTACTGTTGCTTTTTCAGGCGGACCCAGAAACGGATGCTGTCGTAACTTTTTCGGAGCCGGGTACACATTTTGAAGAAGAAGCAGCAGAGCTGCTTAGTAGCGGTGGGTTCACCAAACCGTTGTTTAGCTTTATTGCTGGGCGCTTTACAGAAAGTATGCCGGAAGGTACCGTTTTTGGTCATGCTGGGGCGATGATTTCTGGAGGGGCCGGCAAACCATCTCAAAAAATGGAGAAATTGCGTCAAGCTGGAGCGCATGTCTTGGAACAGTTTGATGATCTAACATTTTTGATGAGAAATATTCTCACACCTACAGATTAAAGAACGGCGTTATTAGCATCGACAAAATGGGCTGTTATAACTTGATGAAGTGAGTCTTTGAAGTGAGACCTATATCCCAGACAAAACAATAAAGAGCCCTCCCATGGCAGAATAAATCTACTAAGGGAGGGCATTTTCATGGGTAGGATTGTCATATTTCGTGTGCTTTGACCAGGATTACAGCTTAAATAACATTTGAGCATACGTGGGAAGCGGCCAAAGGTCTGCGTCAATGATCGTCTCGAGCTTATCTCCATCAAGCCTGAGAGCTCCCATGGCTTTAAAGACAAGATCTCGGTAATAAACGGCTTGCGCATAGGCTTCTGACAGAGTCGTGGCTTCCTGAGTAACGGTTTCCAGAGCACTCAAGTTTGCTTTAAAGGAAACCAGGGTTGAGCAGAGGTCGATCAGGAGGTTTTCTTGTACTGAGACATCGACAGCACTTGAAGCAGATTTTACGGCATTGATCGAATTTGCTAAAACTGTGGAATATTTGACAGCGGCAGGTATAATCTGATGCTTAGCCATGTCGATCATGGTTAGAGCCTCAATGTTAATTTGTTTGGAATACTGCTCCAAGTTGATTTCATAGCGGGATTCCAGCTCTGTTTTATTTAATACTTGATGTTTTTCATAGAGAGCAACTGTGGACTCTCGCAGTAGAACCAGTGAGGCGTCAACTGTGGAAGTGATATTGGGAAGTCCGCGTTTTGTGGCCTCTTCAACCCACTCGTCTGCATAGCCGTTACCATCAAAGAGGATGCGGCTATGGTTGGTGGCAGTTTCCTTGAGGAGTTGTTGAAGGGTTTGAGCGAAATCCTCTGCTTGTTCGAGACGATCTGCAAATTGGGAGAAGACTTCTGCAAAGATCGTATTGAGTACTACGTTAGGACCTGAGATGGATTGGGAAGAAGCTACCATTCTAAATTCGAATTTATTGCCGGTAAAAGCGAAGGGAGAAGTCCGATTGCGGTCCGTAGAGTCTTTACGGAAGGCCGGCAGGGTACTTACACCGCTCATTAATTTTTGCCCTTGAAGGGACCGTTTGACTCCTCCGTTTTGTAACTGTTTAAAAATGTCTGAGAGCTGGTCACCAAGGAATATGGAGATAATGGCTGGAGGGGCTTCGTTTGCGCCAAGACGGTGGTCATTCCCTGGGGTAGCTGCTGAAAGTCGGAGTAATTCGGCATAATCATCGACAGCTTTAATAATGGCACATAATATGGTAAGGAATTGCAAGTTTTCATGAGGAGTATGACCGGGATCCAAGAGGTTAAGTCCATCGTTCGTGGACATTGACCAGTTATTGTGCTTTCCGGACCCGTTGACTCCAGCAAAGGGTTTTTCGTGCAGCAAGCAGACCATGCCATGGCGCAAGGCAACTTTTTTCATGGTATCCATGACAAGTTGGTTGTGGTCGGTGGCGATATTTGTAGTCCCGAAGATAGGAGCCAGCTCAAATTGTCCAGGAGCCACTTCGTTATGCTGGGTTTTAGCAAGAACTCCAAGCTTCCACAAATCGACATTTAAATCATGCATAAAGGCGGCTACCCGAGTTTTTAAGCTTCCGAAGTAATGATCTTCCAATTCTTGACCCTTTGCTGACATGGCACCGAAAAGAGTCCGACCTGTGAGCATGAGGTCCATCCGTTGGTCGAAGAATTTCTTGTCTATGAGAAAATATTCTTGCTCCGCACCAACTGTGCTGGTGACCCGGGTAGAAGATGTATTGCCAAAGAGTCGTAACAAGCGCAAGGCTTGAGTGGAGAGGGTTTGCATAGAGCGCAAAAGAGGAGTTTTTTTGTCGAGTGCTTCTCCAGTGTAAGAGCAGAAGGCTGTAGGAATGCATAACGTTAAGACACCGCCATCTTCTTTTAGAAAAGCAGGAGAAGTGCAGTCCCAAGCAGTATAGCCTCTCGCTTCAAACGTGGCACGAATTCCTCCACTGGGGAAGGAAGACGCATCAGGCTCACCTTGGATTAATTCCTTACCGGAAAACTCCATAACCACAAGGCCGTGCTGGGTAGGGGAAATAAAGGAATCATGTTTTTCTGCAGTGATTCCGGTCATTGGTTGGAACCAATGGGTAAAATGCGTTGCTCCCTTTTCAATAGCCCAATCCTTCATGCTGTTAGCTACAACTTCGGCAACATCTGGGTCAAGAGGAAGGCCCTCTTCAATTGTTTTGCGTAGAGATTTGTAGGTTGCCTTCGGTAAACGCTCTCTCATTACTGAGTCATTAAAGACGTTTTGCCCAAAAATATCCATGTATATAACCCCTTCCATTAGTTTTAGTTTCAAGATTTTGGGTATAAAACAAAAAAACACTCCCTCAAAGATTATACATTAATCTTCAAAGAGCGTCTTTGCTCCATTTGAATATATATAAATTTAACACTTTATTCGTTCGTTGACAAGAGGAAATTAACAAATATACAGTATAAACTTCTGGGAATAAATATGGAATTTAATTTAGAAGGGATTATGACAAAATTGACGAATTAATATATATTATTCAGATTTATCAAAGGGGGGAGTGGCGGTTGAAAATTCCCCATCTAAAATTGGGAACAAAAATCGCAATGCTCTCATTCCTGTTAGTTTTTTTATCCGTCCTTTTGGCGGGAGTGATTATTGTGTCCCGAATTACGGATAAAATGGAACAGGAAATTGGACATCGAGCCATCGCGATTTCACGAACAGTGGCACAATTAGAAGAGGTGCAGGAGAATCTGAGTGAAGCGGATGGCTCTAAGGTAATTCAACCCCTTGCTGAGCGGATCCGTATTGCGACCGGGGTAGAATATATCGTTATTTTTAATATGGAAAAGATAAGGTACTCCCATCCTTATTTAGACCGTATCGGGACCGTCTTTAATGATGGGGATGAGGAACCTTCTCTACAGAGAAAGGAATATCTCTCCCAAGCCGTTGGAGTTATAGGACCGTCTGTGCGTGCTTTCGTACCTGTGCTGACGGATGAAGGCACTCGTCAAGTGGGTGTCGTAGCGGTTGGAATTCTTGTACCTACCATAAGAGAAATAATTAGTACCATAAGACTGGAACTTTATTCTTCCTTATTAATAGGGTTGGCATTAGGCATTCTTGGTTCGTTTTATCTATCCAGCAATATCAAAAAGAATATGTTTTCACTAGAACCTAATGAAATAGCTAGAATGCTAGAAGAGCGCGTGGCAATTTTTCAAGCTATGGATGATGGGGTCGTGGCGTTGGATGTGGAGAACCGGATTACAGTCATTAACCAAAAAGCATGTCGAATGGCTGGGGTTACTGACAAGGTTCTGGGACTTCGATTAAAAGAGCTTGTGGTATTCAATGTTCTTACGGATTTATTAGAAGCCAATGATCCTTCCCAAACAACGGAACTTATTCTTCACCAAACCTGGGTGCTTGTTAATATTTTACCAGTGAGAGTCAAAGATCGAATCGTAGGGCGTGTGATTAGCTTTAAAGATAAAACTGAAGTGCGTAAAATGGCCGAGGAATTAACCGGGGTTAGAACATTTATCGAAGCCCTCCGAGTACAAAATCATGAATCGTTAAATAAATTGCATACTATTGCGGGGCTGATTCAGTTAGGCAAAGCTCAAGTAGCCATGGATTATATTTATCAAGTTACTGAGGAACAACAAGAGGTAACCAGATTTTTAAGCAGCAAGATTAAACATCCCAGCGTCGCGGGGTTACTTTTAGGTAAATATAACCGCGGCAAAGAACTTAAGGTCGATGTTGTATTTGATCCGGATTCTAGTTTATTAGAATTGCCGGAGGATTTTGACGATAACACACTGACCATTATTTTAGGGAACTTATTGGAAAATGCCATGGAAGCGGTTGTGGGCAGCGAGCTAAGAGAAGTTCACTGTCGTATCAAACAAGAACAGACAGAATTAGTTCTGAGTGTTGAAGATACTGGGGTAGGTATTACTCCCGAAAATCAAGCAAGAATTTACCAATGGGGATTTTCAACCAAAGGAACAGATAATCGGGGAATTGGTCTGTCCTTGGTTAGACAAACAGTAGAAATGTTGGGGGGGACTATGGAGCTAGAGTCTGGAAAATGGGGTACGCGTTTTGGAGTTAAGTTACCCTTGAAAATGGTTTAGTCGTAATCGTACTAAGCAACAACGTAGGCAAGAGGTTTGAAAGGGGGTGAAACCATGAATCTGATTGACTTAGTCCTTGTTGAAGACGATCCGATGGTCATGGAAGTCCATGAAGGATTTATCAAGAGAATTGGAGGATTTCGAATTTGTGGTAAGGCTAAAACGGGTAAAATGGCCTTAGAAATCATCCAAGATTTAAGACCACGCTTAGTCATTCTAGATATTTACCTGCCGGATTTAAATGGTATTCAAGTTCTCAGAGAGATTCGTCGTCTAGGGTTACCCACGGACATCATCTTGATCACGGCTGCTCAAGATGTGGCAACGGTTCAAGCCGGTTTGCGCTTTGGAGTGGTAGATTATATTATTAAACCTTTTAAATATGATCGGATCCATACTGCTCTTAACAATTATTATTCATACTCAGAGCAGTTTCGAAATCGCTGGGAAATGAATCAAGAGGATCTGGACCGTTTGATTAAGATTCATCCCCCTCATGAATCGACCTTAAATCGTAGTCGCGAAGATTTACCCAAAGGATTACGTGAGATTACTTTACAACAAGTTTACAATTTTCTTAAAGAAAGCCAGGTAGGACTATCCTCAGAGGAAGTTGCCGAAGGAGCGGGTTTAGCGCGTGTCACCGCGCGTAGGTATTTAGAGTATCTGGAAAAAAATAACCGAGTGTTATTGGAGACCCAATATGGCACTGTAGGTAGACCCATCAACAAATACAAAGTTGTACTTTAGAGTGCAACTTTTTTTTAATTAAAATTAGTGAGTAGACGTTGTGCTGTAGACCAATATGACCTTAATTATATCAAAAGGACCTAAAGATTGTGAATAATCTGAAAATACAATACAATACAAATATTCATAAAACAGAATCAGAAGGAGTAAAACCTATGGCTAGAAATAGCTGGCTTTTCATCCTCCTCATCGTTGTATTTGGATTATCAGGGTGTGGTACTAGGGTCTTCGATGGGCAGCAAGTCAATAAAGAAGAAAAGATTATCATTAAATTTTCCCACGTGGTTGAGGAAAACACACCCAAAGGTTTAGCGGCCATACGTTTTGCGAATCTAATCAGGGAGAGGTCTGGCGGTTCGATTGAAGTTCAAGTGTTTCCAAATTCTCAGCTCTTCAAAGATGGTGAAGAATTTGAGGCCTTGAGCAGGGGAGATGTGCAAATGATTGCTCCGGCGACCTCTAAAGTTTCTCAATTATTTCCTCAATGGCAGATCTGGGATCTTCCCTACTTTTTTTCTAATCTGGAGAGTGTTCATCAAATCATGGATGGTCCATTAGGTAAGACATTACTTACTCAATTAGAGGAGAAAAATATGAAGGGACTGGTGATGTGGGATAACGGCTTTAAACACTTAACCAATAACGATCATCCCATCGTCAAACCAAGTGATTTAGAAGGGTTGCGTTTTCGAATCATGTCGCAGGGAGTTTTAGAAGAGCAATTTCAGGCTTTTGGAGCCGACACACTCTTTCTTCCTTTTAATGATGTTTATACGGCTTTGGCAGAAGGGAGAGTTCAAGGACAAGAAAATACAATCTCCAATATTTACTCAAAGGATTTTGATCAAGTGCAGAATTTCTTAACCCTTAGCCAACATGGATTTTTAGGGTATGCCGTCATCGTAAATCAGGAATTTTGGAATCAACTTTCCAGTCAGTCCCGTGAACTGCTAGAGGACACTTTGGACGAGGTAACCTTATGGGAAAGAGAAAAGGCTCGTGAACTCAATGATGAACAATTAAAGGAACTTCAGAAGAGGAATAAGGTCAACATTTATGCACTCACCACTTTGGAAAAACAGACGTGGAAAGAGAGTTTTTCCTCGGTTTATTCTAAATTAGTACAAGATATTAGCCCGGACTTTCTACTTGCTGTCCAAAAGTGGGGCGAGCCTCAGTGAGCTCTTACAGCTCAAGCTGAGCGTGGAACTCACGGTGGTCATGGACGACTTAGTGTCGCTGTAGCTGCTGATGTTGAGAGGCAACCCCTTATAGCAGGGGCCTTCGAGGAGGATAAGAAAATATAACTCGGATTTAAGGAGGTGAGGGAAGGGCTAGTGACCATAAGTGAATTGGATTAGTTTAAAAAAATTTGAGGGGGAGAAAAAATGTTTAGAAAAAAACCGATGGCCGTAGCTTTGAGTGCAGTACTAGTCTTAGCCCTTTCTTTAGTTGGGTGCGGAGCAAAACCCGCAGCGACTACTGGTGAAGTCAAAAAAGAGGAAATTAAGCCGATTATCGTAAAATTCGCCCATGTTGTGACACCTGATACTCCAAAGGGGCAGGCAGCACTTAAGTTTAAAGAATTAGCTGAACAGAAAACGAATGGAAAAGTAAAAGTTGAAGTTTACCCGTCATCCCAGCTCTATGGAGATAAAGAAGAATTAGAGGCTGCCCAATCGGGTAATGTACAAATCATTGCTCCGTCAGTTACAAAATTAGTGGGCTTAAACCCTAAATTCCAATATACGGATCTCCCGTTCTTATTCCCTGATAATCAAGCAGTCTATAAATTCTTTGCTTCTGATTCAATGAAGGGGCTCATGAATTCTTTGGATAAGTATAATTTACAAGGATTAGCAGTCTGGCCTAACGGCTTCAAGCAGTTTACCAATAATAAGCGTCCCCTAATCACTCCGGCAGATTTTAAAGGGTTAAAGTTTAGAACTCAAGCCGGTAAAGTACTGGAGGCTCAGTTCAAAGCCCTAGGGGCTGGTTCGGCAACGATTGCTTTTGGTGAGACCTATGCAGCGTTACAACAAGGTACTGTGGACGGACAAGAAAACACCTATAACAATATTGATACTCAAAAATATCAAGAAACTCAAAAATACCTCACTGTCACTAATCATGGTCGAATCGACTACATGATCATCGTCAATAAGAGTTTTTGGGCAGGTCTAGAGCCAGATATCCGTAAAGCCTTAGATGAGTCCATGGCTGAAGCAACCAAGTATGCTGTTGAACAAGCAGAACTTCTCGATAAAAAGAGTATGGATAACTTAAAGAAGGGTGGAAAAATGCAGTTCACCGAGTTAACCCCAGCTCAAATGGGAGTGTTCCAAGAAGCTATGAAGCCTGTTTATGCACAATTTGAAAGTGTACTCAGCAAAGAGTTAATTGACGCAGCAATTAAAGCCGGCCAGAAGTAAGTCTTAGTCCCTTAAACTCAATACACAGATAAGAGGGTTCTTCTAGTAAGAACCCTCTTATCAAAAGAGGTATTCAGACTCATTGCATTAAAAAGAACTAGAGGTGAAGCAAATGAAAAAGTTCTGGCAAGTCTTTGAATTCCTTGAGGACATCGTTTCGGGTGGACTTCTTTCGGCAGGTGTTACCTTGATTTTCTACGGTGTCATCATGCGCTATGTGTTTAATGATGCGCGCTCTTGGGTTGATGAGATTTCTCAATATATGATTATTTGGGGGACCTTAATTGGTACCAGTGTGGCCTTGCGCAATGATCATCACATCAAGGTGGATATGCTATTTAATGTCTTACCGAAAAAGGTTCAGTACTTTGTCACTTTGTTTGCGCATACGGTAGGAATTACGTTTAGCCTTTTCATGGGGTTTTATGGCTATCGTTTAGTCTCTTTCACGCACAATACAGGGCAAGTGTCTACAGACGTAGGAATTCCACTGTATATGGTTTACAGTATTCTTCCATTGACCGGAGCACTTTTGACATTCCGATTTTTAGTTAAGCTCTATGAGGCTGCCCGAAATACCGGCGGGGTCGGCAAAGTGGCGGAAAGGATGTAATGAAATGTTAGTAGCATTGTTGTTTTTACTTTTTGTTATTTTCTTTTTGTTAAACGTCCCTATTGCCATTAGTTTAGCCATGTCAACAATTGCGCTGATCGTAACTACGGAAACTTTTAATATGATGATGATCCCTCAAAGGATGTTTGCCGGACTGAATTCGGCTACCTTGATGGCCATACCGGGTTATATTTTAGCCGGAGTTTTAATGTCACGGGGGGGAGTTTCTAAATACTTGATCGAGAGTTTGCGCTCTTGGATTGGGCATTTACCTGGTGGCTTATCCGTTGTCACGATCTTAGCGTGTATGATTTTCGCAGCAATCTCAGGATCAAGTCCAGCAACGGCGGCAGCGATCGGTGCGATTATGCTTCCAGCTATGGTGGAGGGTGGTTATCCTAAACGCTATGCCATGGGACTCATCGCTGCTGCAGGAACCCTTGGAATTCTGATCCCACCGAGTATTCCCTTGATCGTGTATGGTGTTACCTCGGATGAATCTATTGGAAAGCTGTTCATGGCTGGGGTTGTCCCTGGAGTAATATTAGGAGGAATTTTAGTAGTTTCAGCGATAATCTATGCAAAGAAAAATAAATATGGACTGATGGAAAAATGCACCTGGTCTCAACGTTGGAAGGCTTCTCTAAAAGCCATTCCGGCTGCCCTTTTACCCTTTGTGATCTTAGGAAGTATTTATACTGGTATTTGTACACCAACAGAAGCCGCGGTTATCGCCGTCTTTTATACCTTAGTGGTTTCCATTTTTATTTATAAAGAACTTCATTTTAAAGATATTCGTGGGATTTTAAAGGAGACGATAAATACCTCTTCGATGATTTTTCTGATTATCGCCGCCGCTATGGTTTTTGCGCTCTACCTAACTAATAATCAAATTCCGAACAAAGTCGCAGCTTGGATAAGTCAGGCTAATCTGAATACTATGTTATTTTTCTTAGTCACTTCACTTGTGTTCTTTGTGATGGGCACGTTCTTAGAAGCCGTTTCCATTATCTTAATTACTTTACCGATTTTGTTACCGATCATTAAGCAATTAGGCATTGATCCAATTCATTTTGCCATTGTTATGACGGTGAATATGGAATTAGCGATGATTACTCCCCCTGTTGGCTTGAACCTATTTGTGGTTAGTTCAATGGCTAAGGAGCCTCTGGGAGAAGTTGTTAAGGGAGTAATTCCCTTTATCGTCTTGATGATTTTAGCGATGATCATGTTCGTGGTTTTCCCGGATCTATCCCTCTATATTCCACGTGTCTTAATGGATTAGGGTAGTTGTGTAGAAGCCTTTCCTGAATAGGTGTTATTGCCTATCCAGTGAAAGGCTTTATGTTTTAAAAAATAGAATACTAACAAGTCTCTCCGATTTTCTAAACCTTGCCATTTTTTTTAATTATAAAATTCTAAAAACTTTAAATTCAAGTAGGAGAATAGAGTTCTGAGCGCGAATATTCTAATAACAATAAAGTTAAAGAGCCAATTTGTGGGGGGGAATAGAGTGGCACGCAAAATCAAAGTGGGTATTGTCGGCATGGGTCAAGGGGGCGTGTCGATCTATAAAACCCTAAGAACGATTGAGCATGTCGAGCTCAGCGTAGTCTGCGATCATCTAATTAATTCCCACGGTATGCAAATGGCTCAATTAGACGGAGTACAGACCTGTGTACTATTGGCTGATTTCTTGAAGGTCCCTAACCTGGATGTGATTATTGAAGCTACCGGCGCTTCTCAAGTTCAACAACAAATTGAACAAGCTAAAGACAAGACCTGCGCTGTGATTGAAGCCCAAGGTGCCAATCTAATGATGTACATTATAGAGGAAAAAGAAAAGCTAGCTGATATAAAACGCTTAAAAGGTGAGCTTGATGCGATCTTAAACTCAGTTCAGGAAGCCATCGAAGTAGCGGGGATTAACGGCCAAATCAAATATGTCAATCCGTCCTTTAGTCGTGTTACCTCAATTCCTGCAGGGCAGAGGATTGGGAATAATATCTTTGACGTTTCTCCTAACGGGGCACTGGCCCGGTCTCTGCGAACTCACGAAGCTGTTTTCGCTCATCGTGCTGTGGTCGGAGGCGCAAACGTTGAGGTGGTCGCCAATGCTTCCCCCATTGTAGTGGATGGAAAAATGGAAGGCGCAGTTGTCGTTTTTCAGCCGTTAACGGATATTTACAAGCTGATGGAACAATTGCGAGCTTCCAACCAAGTGATTGATGATTTGCAAACTCGCATCAACCAGATTTCTACGAGTTCGTATACCTTTGATGACCTGATTGGGAGCCAACCGGAATTTGAAAGCGCTTTAAATTTAGCCCGCAAGGCAGCCAAAAGTAACTCAACCATTCTGATTACTGGAGAGTCTGGAACAGGAAAAGAATTATTCGCTCATGCTATCCATGGGGCTAGTTTACGCTTGGACAAGCCATTTATCAAAGTAAACTGTGCCGCAATCCCTGAAACGTTACTGGAAAGTGAATTTTTCGGGCATGAAAAGGGAGCTTTCACTGGAGCTCTTAAAACAAAACTGGGTAAAATGGAGTTGGCCAATGGCGGAACTATTTTCTTGGATGAAATAGGAGATATGAATCTCAGTTTGCAAGCCAAATTGTTAAGAGTATTACAAGAGATGGAATTTGAACGGGTTGGTGGAAATCAAACGATTAACGTGGATGTTCGAGTAATATCGGCAACCAACCGTAATTTGCTGGAAATGACCAAACGTGGTAAGTTCCGAGAAGACCTTTATTACCGTCTCAATGTCCTTGAATTGCGTTTACCTCCTCTTCGTAAACACAAAGAAGACATCCCATCCTACGTTCAATCCTTGATTGTTAAATTTAACCGGAAATTTGGTAAACACGTGAAGGGATTGACGACCCAGGCAGAGGAGCTTTTGATGCAATACAATTGGCCAGGTAACATCCGTGAACTTCAGAATGTTGTGGAACGAGCTATGGTTACGGCAGAAGGGGAAATTATAACTCATAAGTATATTTTCAATCTGGTAGATTCACAGGCCCAAATACAACATGAACAGGTGCTTCAAGGGGTCATACCCCTTGAACAAATGGAAAAGCAGCTGATCCGTTTGGCCTTAAAACAATACGGGGATACTGTAGAAGGAAAAAAACAAGCCGCCAAGGCCTTAAAGATATCCCTGGCGACGCTCTATAATAAACTAAAGACAATGTCGTGACTTGAATGGGATTAAGGCTGATTCCTGACTTAATTTCTAGAATTTAGAATATTCATGTCTAAATTCTAGAAATTATAAACACTTTTGTCGTCCAGGCTCAACGGATGATAAGCAGTATAGCTCTTAGGCTGGTATAAACTAACAACTATTTTACTGGAAGCTGAGTAATCATGCGGGGTTGATTTTTTTTCTAAAATAATGTCTGAAAATTAATTTTATTCTATTATATTGGCACAAAGATTGCTTAATAATAAGTGTTCCTTAAGATTTTTGACTTGCAAATGGAGGGAGATATAGAACTAAGCTAAAAATTGACAGAGCAAGATTGTATCAAATTTATTTGGAGGAGGATTGAGAGTATGAGTACTACACAAAAACCCTATCATTTTTTAATTCGAAGAGTCCATTCTTTATTAGGATTAGTCCCGATTGGCTTTTTTTTAATGTTTCACATGGTTCTCAATTTAACAGCTCTTGGGGGTCCGGAACTGTATGACCGGATTATTCATACTATGCAAAGTTTTCCAGGGATTTTCCTGATCGAATTGATCGTGATTTTTATTCCTATAGCAATCCATGCCATTTATGGAACCTGGGTGGTTTATACTGGGCAAAGCAACATTCTTAGATACAACTATGCTCGGAACTGGTTCTATATTATCCAACGGATCTCAGGTCTTTATACCGTTATATTTGTTGTTATTCATGTCTATCTTTTGCGTTTTGGCGAAGCCAATTTTGCCGCACTACAACAATTCCTGAGTCAACCCTTAGGACTTTTATTTTATGCTTTAGGTGTGATCTTTGCGATTTTCCATTTCACGAATGGCTTATGGGCCTTTGCCATTACTTGGGGTTTAACGATTGGACCTCATTCTCAAAAAGTATGGTCGTATTCATTGGCCGCAGTGTTCTTTGTCTTAACTGCGATCGGTTTATTTGATATTTCCGCCTTCCTGAAGTAAAGAAAACTCTATTATTCATACTTATATTTAATCAAATCAATAATTAGGAGGTTCAAGGGATGAGTAAAGTCATCGTTGTAGGAGGTGGACTTGCTGGACTGATGGCTACGATCAAGATGGCCGAAGCCGGCACGCACGTCGACTTATTCTCGTTAGTACCCGTTAAACGTTCCCATTCAGTATGTGCCCAGGGAGGCATTAATGGTGCAGTCAATACCAAAGGCGAAGGGGACTCTACCTGGCTTCACTTTGATGATACGGTGTACGGAGGAGATTTTCTGGCTAATCAACCGCCAGTGAAAGCTATGTGTGATGAAGCACCAGGGATTATTCACTTGATGGATAGGATGGGTGTAATGTTTAGCCGTACGCCGGAAGGGTTGCTTGATTTCCGACGTTTTGGAGGGACCAAATTTCATAGGACAGCCTTTGCTGGGGCCACAACAGGTCAGCAACTGCTCTATGCCCTGGATGAGCAGGTTCGTCGTTATGAAGTCGAAGGAATGGTACAAAAATTCGAACAGTGGGAATTGCTCTCGACTGTGCTCGATGAAGGAATCTGTAAAGGGATTGTCGCTCAAGACCTTCGAACGATGAGCATTCAGTCCTTTGCTGCGGACGCCGTGATTATTGCAACTGGGGGACCGGGCGCGGTCTTTGGTAAAAGCACAAACTCGACGATTTGTACGGGAAGCGCTGTCTCAGCGTTATATCAACAAGGCGTAAAGTATGCCAATGGGGAATTTATTCAGATCCACCCTACGGCAATTCCCGGCGATGACAAGCTCAGGCTGATGTCCGAATCAGCCCGTGGCGAAGGCGGACGAGTCTGGACTTACAAAGATGGAAAACCATGGTATTTCCTTGAAGAGATGTTTCCTGATTACGGAAATCTTGTTCCTCGCGATATTGCAACTCGAGCTATTTATGAAGTGGTCTTTGATCAAGGTCTGGGGATTAATGGGGAGAACATGGTTTACCTCGATCTGTCGCATATTGATCCGGTGGTCTTGCAAGTCAAACTGGGGGGAATCCTGGAAATCTATGAAAAGTTCGTTGGTGATGATCCTAAGAAAGTACCCATGCGAATTTTCCCTGCTGTTCACTATTCCATGGGTGGACTCTGGGTCGATTACGACCAGATGACGAATATTCCTGGACTTTTTGCTGCTGGGGAATGTGAATATCAATACCATGGGGCAAACCGTCTAGGAGCGAACTCGTTGCTTTCTGCAATCTACGGGGGAATGGTCGCTGGACCTAAAGTAATGCAGTACATTAAGAAAAATAAGCTTCAAACCCCAAGCGGCACTGAGCCAGCCTTTTTGAAGGAGAAGAAACTTCAAGAGGAGCAGTGGACGAAGATCCTGGCTATGAAAGGGACAGAAAACCCCTATTATCTTCACAAAGAACTAGGCGATATTATGACGTTGAATGTGACCGTCGTACGCTACAATGATAAACTGGCGGAAACCGACCTATTCCTTCAGGAACTCATGAAACGCTGGCATAATATTGGCAGGAGCGATACCGTTGAATGGGGAACCCAAGAAGGGACGTTCATCCGTCAACTCTGGAACATGTTGGAATTGGCAAGAGTTGTTACTTTGGGTGCCTTACGCCGCAATGAGAGCAGGGGTGGACATTATAAACCGGAGTATCCGGAGCGTGATGATGTGAATTTCCTAAAGACAACCATTGCGGCTTGGACACCCCTTGGCCCAGAACTCAGTTATGAAGACGTTGACGTATCCTTGATTCCACCGCGTCCACGTCACTATTAATTAGAGAAGTAGGAGGTGTATTTAAGATGGCTGAACAACAAAAAACAATACGTTTTAAGATCCGTCGTCAAGACGGACCTGATAAGCAAAGTCGTTGGGAAGAGTTTGATATTCCCTATAGAGAGAAACTGAATGTTATTTCTTGTTTAATGGAAATTCAGAAAAAACCAGTAACCTCTGAAGGTAAGAAGACGACCCCTGTGGTTTGGGAATGTAACTGTCTTGAGGAAGTTTGCGGGGCCTGTACTATGAATATCAACGGACAAGGGAAACAAGCTTGCTCGGCTCTAATAGACCAACTGCCACAACCGATTGTCCTTGAACCACTGACAAAATTCCCTGTGGTACGTGATCTTATGGTTGATAGGCAAATCATGTTCGATCATTTGAAAACAGTTCATGCTTGGATTCCGATTGATGGAACTTATAATTTAGGATCCGGCCCGCGTATGGCAGAAGTGAAGCGCCAGTGGGCCTACGAACTGTCAAAATGTATGACCTGTGGATGCTGTATGGAAGCTTGCCCCCAAGTAAATTCCAGGTCCAAATTTATTGGACCGTCTGCTATTTCTCAGGTTCGACTCTTTAATGCGCATCCTACAGGAGAGATGAACAAACATGAACGCTTGGAACCATTGCTTGACGAGGGCGGAATAGCGGACTGCGGTAATTCACAGAACTGTGTTCGCGCTTGTCCTAAGGAGATACCCTTGACTACGAGTCTAGCCGATTTAAATCGTGAAACGAACAAGTTTGCCTTAGATCGCTGGCTCCGAAAATAGATAGCTTAACTCTTGGTTTGTATAATTTGGTAATATTTGAAGATTCTAAACAAAATGGATTGCATAGAATAATTAAAAAGGAGATTCGAGTTTATGAAAACACAACGAGAGGATTCTAAGGCTCTTCGTCATGACAATGACCTCGAAATCCGGACTAATGTTCAAGAACGCGATGAGGATGACATTTTAAATTATTCCACTTCGAGCATCTTTGGTCCTTGTTGTACCAATGGTTGCCAGTACTGTCGACCAAACTGCCATGAAAAGTCCGATCGACTTGATTTCTTTTAAACGTCGACATACTTGAATAGATAGGATACTAGGGCTGAAACAAACTTGTGATGAAGTTTCTTACAGCCCTTATTTTTCTTTGCGTCGTGAGATTAGGACAAAAGAATGGGCAACAATCTATATTGTGCGAAGTTCTTTGGACATACTAATTAAGAATAAAATTCATGTGAAGATTATAGAAATTTTTAACATCTTTTTTTGCACCATGTATCCCCTTTCGCTATAATGAATGGGAATGGATGGTGCATCTTTGTCTATGGTAAACTATTCTAATGGAAGTTTAGAAAGGAAACATAAGAAATGATTGAACTTGGAAAATTCCATAAGCTTAAAATCGCAAATTTTACATCCTTTGGTGCTTACTTAGATGCTGGCACAGGTATACGTCATGACAATATTCTTCTGCCCGTTAAACAATTACCCGAGGGGGCTAAAGCGGGGGACGAATTAGAGGTTTTCATCTATCGAGACTCAGAAGAACGGTTAATCGCCACGACTAGAAAACCGTTAGCCCAATTAGGAGACTTGGCCTATCTCAAAGTCAATGCCAAGACGAAGATCGGAGCTTTTTTGGATTGGGGTTTAGAAAGAGGCTTATTTTTGCCCTTTAAGGAACAGAAATACCCCATCGAAGTAGGAAAGAGTTATCTGGTGAAAGTCTATTTGGATAAGAGTCAGAGGATGAGCGCTACAACAGAGATTTATGAGTATCTTAAGGCTGATACACCTTACCAAAAGAACGATAAAGTGGTGGGCACGGTCTATTCAGTCAATCCTGAATATGGTGCGTTTGTAGCGGTCGACAATCTATATCTCGGCTTAATTCCAGTTAATGAGTATTTTTCGGAACTCAAAGAAGGGGACCAGGTAGAGGCTCGAGTTATTAGAGTCAGGGAGGATGGCAAGCTTGACTTATCCCCTAGAGAACTTTCCCATCTTCAAATTGGGAGCGACACAGAGAAAATCCTCCAAGGGATCAAGAACCATGAAGGATTTCTAGCGCTCAACGATAAAAGCAGCCCCCTCGAAATTCAAAGTCGTTTGAATATGAGTAAAGCAGCCTTTAAACGTGCCTTAGGCAAACTGCTTAAAGAGAAAAAAGTTACGCAGACGGAAACAGGGTTGAAGGAAAACGATGAAACATGAAAATTATTGTGGATGCTGACGCTTGTCCTAAATCTGTTCTCCAGATCTGCCTAAAGTTAGCACAAACTTATGCTATTCCAGTTTGGACGGTAGCCAGTTTTAATCACAATATTGTTTCCGAGCATCATATAGTTGTTGGAGACTCATCACAAGAAGCGGATATTCGTGTCATGAATCTAGCTCAAGCCGGAGATGTGGCTGTGACCCAGGATTGGGGTTTAGCGGCCATGTTATTAGGAAAAGAAGTTAAATGCCTAAGTCCTGCAGGACGTGAATTCGACCCTTCAAAAATCGAGTTTTTATTAGAGGAGCGCGAAGCAAAAGCAAAGTTTCGACGTGGTGGAGGAAGAACTAAAGGGCCTAAAAAGAGAATCACTGAAGATGATCGCAAGTTTGAAGCCTGTTTAGAGAAAATACTGAAAGTAAACTCTACGATAACTCCAGAGTGAACTTTCCCAAGCCGCGTTGTACTTTATGCAAAAGACTTTGCACTTTTGCCAAAATTTGATTAAACTATGAATAGAGGCTCGACTAATTAATGTCCCCTACTTTTTTTAAAACGACGGAGGTAAAGAATGAGTACGGTAGTAGAAACAAAAGAATTCCAAACGGAGATCAGGCAATTATTGGACATTGTCATTCATTCTCTCTATACTGAGCGCGAGATTTTCTTAAGAGAACTCATTTCCAATGCGGCGGATGCCATGGAAAAACTTCGCTACACCCAGCTGACGGGTCCGGAAGTTAAGGACAAGGATTTGGCATTGGAGATCCAGATTAATACAGATGACAATGCACATACCTTAACTATTACTGACACAGGAATCGGGATGACGAAAGATGAGTTGGTGGAAAATTTAGGAACCATTGCCCACTCAGGGTCCAAAGAATTTATAAAGCACTTGTCTGCTAAAGGAGATCAAAAGGATCTCAATCTGATCGGTCAATTTGGGGTTGGCTTTTACTCTGCTTTTATGGTTGCGGATAAGGTGACGATCTACACTCGTTCTTATCATCAAGAAGGGGAGAGCTATGTTTGGGAATCCGATGGTGTTGGCAGTTATACAATCACCGAAGGGGAAGACTGTGCTAGGGGAACTAAGCTGGTTCTTCACTTAAAAGAAGATGCTTATGATTTTGCCAAGGAAGAAACTGTCAAGAGAGTTATTAAACAGTATTCGAGTTTTGTACCCTATCCTATTAGGCTTAATGACCAAAAAGTAAATACGGTTGACGCTCTCTGGACCAAAAATAAGAATGAAATTTCTGACGAAGACTATAATGAGTTTTATAAATTTATAGCGAATGCGCACGATGAACCACTTTTACGGTTGCATTTTTCTTCGGACGCTCCCTTAAATATTAACACCTTATTATTTGTTCCTAAGGAAAACTTCGAGCAGTTTGGTTTCGGACGAACTGAACCTGGTGTTAACCTTTATTGCAAAAAAGTTCTTATCCAAGAAAAATCGCCAGCCGTTTTGCCTGAGTGGTTGCGCTTCTTAAGAGGAGTCATGGACAGTGAAGAGCTTCCCCTTAACATCTCGAGAGAAACTATGCAGGACAGTGCCTTAGTCAGTAAACTTAACAAAGTTGTCACTACCCGCTTCCTTAAGTTTCTGGAGAATCAAGCAACCTCCGAACCTGAAAAGTATAAAGAATTCTGGGAGAAGTTTAACCTCTATCTTAAAGAAGGGGCGGCTAATGACTACACTCATCAAAAAGAACTTGTCAAACTTCTGCAGTTCGAGTCTTCAAAAACTCAGTCTGGAGAACTCGTGTCTTTGGCCGACTATGTTGGGCGAATGAAAGAAGGGCAAGAGGCAATCTATTATGTTAATGGCCCTTCGCGAGAGGTTATCGAATCCGGTCCTTATTTGGAAATATTCCGTGATAAAGACCTAGAAGTAATCTACACTTATGCACCGATAGACGACTATATCTTTGGGGCGATCAGGGAATATGAAGGGAAACGTCTCATTTCTGCGGACGAAGCGGATCTGAACTTAAACGATCCTGAACAGAAGGAGCGAAATGAACAAGCCCTGTCTGAAGAGGATGTCTCAGCCTTAACGGGCTGGCTTAAAGAAGTTCTAGGTAGTAAGGTTACCGAAGTACGAGAATCAAAGCGCTTGGTAGACAGTCCGGCGGTTGTCCTCAGTCCCTATGGTACAAACAGTATGCAACGCATGATGCAGCTCGTGAATAAAGACCTAAATAACGTGGGTCCCAGTGTTTTAGAAATAAATGCAGCCCATCCTATGATTAAGCGTTTGGATACGGCACACAAAAATGGAGATGCATTTGCAACCATTGCTGCAGAACAGATCTTCGAAAACGCGCAAATTGCAGCAGGTCTGATCATAGATCCTCGGGGAATGGTAAATCGACTCAATGAGATTTTAGAACGTGCTTTAGGATAAGGAAGAGAAGTCGAGTTTAGAATGATCAGGATCATCCGGATGCGACCAAATAAGAAGGGCTGCAGGGTTTTTGCAGCCCTTCCTATGAAGTATCGTAATTATAAACACTATGCTATTTGATCTGCATATAATATTTATCGTAGCAATACGATTATCTAATTGATCTATAAGAAATTAGAATTTTACAAGCTAAGGAAAATTCCTTAGACTGATAGTGATAATAAGAACAAATTCATTAATGACATAGTAAGTTAGAACAAGCATCATATTTTAGAAGCCCACCTGAAGACAAACTATCATTTAAGGAGAGTAGGGACGCTAATTTATGTGAAAACGTTCTCAGGGTAAAGGTCGATGTTGAATGGGGGGGCGGGTCCATTCAACATCGACTGAATTATGTTACTCGGAGGACTCAAACATTAGTGTTCTTGGTTGGAAAGAACAGAGTTGTTTTTAACTAAGTTTAGCTACAAGGAGTGATC
The DNA here is from genome assembly GCA_000961805.1 of Peptococcaceae bacterium BRH_c23. Next base: position 28,102 of record LADV01000328.1, read on the forward strand.
GAAAATGGAACTATACTTGCTTTGAACTTCATATTTTTACTCAAAGCGATAGTTCGCAAAGAACTGGAAAAGGAACTCAGGCAGAACCAGATCACAAGTGCAGTATTAGGGTTTGAATCCAAAATTGATGATCTGGCTCTTGTTGCCTTTGATATATATGTAAAGTGCCGAGAACAGATCTATGAGCTCAAGACCGATGAGCTAAAACGGATGACATTTACATTGTTGAAAAAAGCGAATCTGATGTCAGAGATCCCCGTTCAGGAATTTGAACACAAAGACCAAAATTAAAGGAAGGAGGTCGTAGAGTGAAAGTCTTGTTTTCTCTCATTGCAGTAATTCTTCTCATTCTAGTCGCCACCATGGGAGCGTTTATAACAAGTTTGCATTACACGTTTGGCATCATCATACCTTATGTAGCCTTTACTATGTTTGTAGGTGGATTCGTTTACCGAATCGTCAAATGGGGTCAATCTCCTGTGCCGTTTCGTATTCCTACAACGATCGGACAGCAAAAATCTCTCCCGTGGATCAAACAGAATAAGATCGAAAACCCTACCAGCGCACTGGGTGTCATTGTCAGAATGGCCATGGAAGTCCTCTTTTTCCGTTCACTATTCCGTAACACTAAGACTGAATTAAGGGAAGGTAAGAATGGCCCAGAACTCGCCTACGGCTCGGCAAAATGGCTTTGGTTAGGTAGTTTGTTCTTTCATTGGTCGTTCCTAATCATCATTGTAAGACATTTTAGATTTTTCTTGGAACCCATTCCATTTTTTGTGCAATTAATTGAAAGCATTGATGGTATCTTACAGATTGGGTTACCAGCAATTTATTTAACAGATGCTTTCTTTTTAATTGCGGTTACGTTTTTGTTCCTCAGAAGGATTGTCATTCCACAAGTGAAGTACATCTCACTTCCTGCCGATTATTTTCCGCTATTCATGATTATGAGCATTGGAACGACAGGAGTCCTGATGCGTCACTTCTTTAAAGTAGATCTAGTCGCCGTCAAGCAATTGGCAATTGGATTAGCTACGTTTCAACCTGTTCTCCCTCCAGGAATTGGTGTTATGTTTTTCATCCACATATTTCTAGTCAGTGTTCTATTCACCTATTTCCCCATGAGTAAGTTAATGCATATGGGTGGAGTTTTCCTAAGCCCTACTCGCAATATGATCAGTAACAATCGTATGGTACGACACATTAATCCTTGGAATCACGATGTAAAAGTACACACTTATGAACAATACGAAGATGAATTCAGGGTGAAAATGAAAAAAGCTGGTATACCGGTAGAAAAGGAGTGATCGTAGATGGCGCCGAAAGTTAAACTTCCTAAACCGGGAGAATTATCTAAGATAGAATTTTCTCTTCCGACAACGGATTGGATGGATACACCTGTCGAGTTCAAACCGGGTACCTATTGCTGGGGAGCAAAGGAAAAGGACCTCCTAACCTTAGGGTTACCGAACCCAAGACAGTGGTCGCCAGCAGACGAAGACTGGAAAATACCAGAGGGTTGGGAAACCACTATTTTAGACGGGATTGCGGAAAGATTAAGCAAATATCGCTCTTTTAAGATTTTTATGGATATTTGTGTTCGATGTGGTGCTTGTGCCGATAAATGTCACTTTTATATCGCCACAGGTGACCCTAAAAATATGCCGGTTCTGAGGGCAGAACTGCTAAGATCCGTATACAAGAGGTATTTTACTAAATCAGGGAAATTCCTTGGGCGTTTAGCTGGGGCGAGAGAACTTGATATGAACGTCTTAAAGGAATGGTGGTCTTACTTTTTCCAATGTACTGAATGTCGTCGCTGCTCCGTTTTCTGCCCTTATGGTATCGACCAAGCAGAGGTTACCATTATTGGTCGAGAACTCTTGAATTTGGTGGGTTTGAACATCGATTGGATTTCGGGGCCTGTTGCCAATTGTTACATGAAGGGGAATCACCTCGGACTGGAGCCGCATGCAATTACTGGTAACATTGAATCAATGGTTGATGACATTGAGGATATTACGGGTGTTAGGGTAGAGCCAACCTTCAACAGAAAAGGTGCCGAGATCATGTTTGTCACTCCCTCAGGAGACCTTTTAGGTGAACCGGGGATTCAAACCTGTATGGGTTACCTCATGCTTTTCCATGAACTAGGCCTTGACTATACTTGGAGTACCTATGCTTCCGAGGGTGGAAACTTCGGCTTCTTCACCTCGAATGACATGGCTAAGAGGCTTAATTACAAGATTTATGCAGAGGCCAAACGATTAGGGGTTAAATGGATCCTTGGTGGAGAATGTGGTCACATGTGGAGAGTCTTGAATCAGTACATGGATACATGGCACGGACCAGCTGATTTCCTAGAGGTTCCCAAATCTCCGATTACCGGGACGGTCTTTGAAAATGCTAAATCCACGAAGATGATTCACATCTCCGAATTTACCGCTGACCTGATCAAACACAATAAACTAAAACTTGACCCCAGTCGTAACGACCACTTGAAGGTGACGTATCATGATTCGTGTAATCCTTCCAGAGGTATGGGACTTCTCGAAGAGCCACGGGAAATCATTAGGGCAGTCTGCAATAATTTCTATGAGATGCCTGAAAACACAATCCGAGAGAAGACTTTCTGCTGTGGAAGCGGATCTGGACTCAATGCCTCAGAAAATATGGAACAGCGGATGAGAGGCGGATTCCCACGAGCTAATGCCGTTAAATATGTCAAAGAAAAACATGGTGTAAACATGTTGGCGAATATTTGTGCAGTGGACCGAGCCGCTTTACCTGCTCTAATGGACTACTGGAATCCTGGTGTAGGAGTCACTGGTGTGACTGAGTTAGTAGGTAATGCCTTAGTGATGAAAGGCGAGAAAGAAAGAACGACCAACCTGCGCTTTGAAGATCTTCCGGGAAAAGGGGGAGATGAGTAATGTATAAAGGTGGAAAGATAATTGCCTCACTGATTATCTTTATTGGACTACTCACCCTACCATTCTTCTACAATATGGGGAAAGCCAACGCGGGACCGGATGTTCCTCTGGATACCCCTGCTATCCAGCAACTTGCGGATAAAGACAAAGAATGTGTAGAGTCACCGGAGTACATGAGGGCTAATCACATGCAACTGCTCAATGATTGGAGAACAGCAGCGGTACGCGATGGTCAAACCGTCTATGTCAATAGTAAAGGAACAGAATACGAAATCAGTCTTCAAGATACCTGCCTAAAATGTCATGCCACTGATACGGCAGCGAGCCCAGTTGTTTTGAATAATCCAGTCTCGAGCAACACAGGAATGAGTAACCCGACCTTGAATTCTTCGAACTCGTCGCCTCAATTTTGTGCCTCCTGCCACGATTATTCAGCAGTAAAGCCATTGTGTTGGAGTTGCCATTTTGAGCCAAAGGAGGCAGTGAAATGAGCATCAATAGACGTCAATTTCTGAGAAGAGCTGGTATGATCACTGCATTAGGACTAGGGAGTTCATTTATTATCAGCGGTTTCCGAAAAAAAGAAGTTGCTGAAGCTGCTGAATATGGAAAGAGTTCAAAGGATTTACCGGCTAAACGTTGGGCTATGGTTGTGGATATGAGTAAATTCAAGACAGAAGAGGACTTTAAGCGGGTTACAGATGCTTGTCATAGTCTTCATAATGTTCCTGATTTTAAAAACACAAAAGATGAGATTAAATGGATATGGAAAGATGACTACCATCATGCCTTTGCTGGTGGGCATAACCAATATCTAGATGACCATGTTATCCATAGTCCTTTTATGGTATTATGTAATCATTGTGAAAATCCTCCTTGTGTTAAGGCTTGCCCCACTCAGGCCACGTTTAAAAGGAACGATGGGATCATAGCGATGGACTTTCACCGTTGTATCGGCTGCAGATTCTGTATGGGTGCCTGTCCCTTCGGTGCCAGAAGCTTTAATTTCAAAGATCCAAGACCCTATATTGAAGAGATTTCCACAGAATACCCAACTCGTACCATAGGGGTTGTGGAGAAATGCAATTTCTGCTATGAACTCTTAGCCAAGGGTCTCGAACCAGCTTGTGTGGCAAAGTCTAATGGCGGGTTGATTTTTGGAGATTTAGCGGATACTAATTCAGAAGTGCGAAAAATCGTTAGTACTAAGCATACTATTCGTCGTAAACCTGAGCTGGGAACCCAGCCGAGCGTTTACTACCTAATAGGGGGTGACGACCATGCTTGAGACAGCACTATCGGGTAGCAAACGGTATTGGATCTGGGTTTCACTATTACTGGCTGTTATCGCCGTAGGGTTCTATGCTTATATGAATCAGTATAACAACGGTTTGGGTGTAACTGGCATGAGCCGCGATGTTTCTTGGGGATTGTACATTGCCCAGTTTACTTTTCTAGTTGGGGTTGCCGCATCGGCCGTTATGCTTGTCTTACCTTATTATCTCCATGATTTTAAGAAGTTCGGTAAAATGGTCATCCTCGGTGAATTTTTAGCCATACCAGCTGTTATCATGTGTATGCTATTCATCGTAGTAGACGTAGGACAACCCATGCGGATCTTAAATGTAATCTTGTATCCGAGCCCACGATCGGTTATGTTTTATGATATGTGTGTTTTAATCGGATACCTCTTGATAAACATTGTTGTGGGGTGGACGACTCTTAGCGCTGAACGCAAAGGATTCCCATCGCCAAAGTGGGTAAAACCAATAATCTACCTTTCGATCCCTTGGGCTGTTAGTATTCATACCGTGACAGCTTTCTTATACGCAGGTCTTCCTGGTAGGCATCTCTGGTTATCTGCAATTATGGCAGCGCGCTTCCTTGCATCGGCCTTTGCGGCTGGTCCAGCAATTCTGATTCTTTTATGCTTAATCGTTAGAAAGGTCAGTAAGTATAACGCTGACCCAGAGGGTGGAGCAATTCAGTCCCTCGTTAAGATTGTCAGATATGCTATGATTGCTAACGTCTTCTTCTATATCTTAGAGTTATTTACTGCCTTCTATAGTGGTATTCCTGAATATAGCGCATCACTTAGATATATCTTTTTTGGTCTTGATGGCTTTAACAACCTAGTTCCCTTTATGTGGACTGCCACAGTATTAGCCTTTTTAGGGATTGCCTTACTCGTTTTTCCAACCACAAGAATGAATGGAAAAACTCTAGTAATTGCCCTGCTTTCCATTATTATAGCTAACTGGATTGATAAGGGTATGATCCTAATTGTTGCTGGATTTGTTCCGAATTCCTTCGAAAGAATTGTCGAGTACGCTCCCACTCTTAATGAAATCTTAGTGACGTTGGGTGTCTATGCAATTGGGGCGTTGTTAATCACGATTCTCTACAAAATTGCAGTTTCGGTTCGACAAGAGAGAGCTTAGTAGAGAGGGTCTTTTGATACTTGTTTGGGTAGAACTCCGGTATCTTAAGCCCAAACAATATCAATTTAATAATAACATTACTAAAGGAGGAAAATTTAAAATGGCACAACTAGTAGTAGGCGATTTAACAATTGAATTGGATGAAGATGGTTTTCTTGAGGATCATAGTGCATGGAATGAAGATGTAGCAAGAGCCCTTGCAGTGACTGAGGAAGTTGAAGAGCTCACAGAAGAACACTGGAGCATGATTAATTATCTGCGCGATTATTATGATCAATTTGGTGTTGCTCCGATGGTTCGTAAAATGGTTAAGGATACTGGGTTTAATCAAAAGAGAATTTATGAACTCTTTCCAGCTGGTCCTGGAAAAGGCGCTTGTAAAATTGCAGGCCTTCCAAAACCAACCGGTTGTGTATAAACCATTCAACTCTAGTTTTAGTGAATAGTGTAATTGAGCTGATCACTTTCGTGATCGGCTCTTTCTTTATACTATACAGAAAGTATAAACTTGCGTCTTTATAGAAAACTCAAAAGTCATAGCTGAATTATGGTTTCTCAGTTTTCTATAACGAAAGTCATGAGGAGAGTTTAGAATTTGTTAATATCCTGTTTAGAGAAATTCAAGACCACAATGTTAAACTATATATAAGGAAGCTTCCTGAAAAATAGATAAGGGGTTGTACGGATGAAGTTCAAAAAGAAAACAACTATGCTAGTCAGTTTTACGGTAGGAACCCTGTTGTTGGCAACAACAGCCCTAGCGGACATTGCTAGTAAAAGTGGGTATGATGAGTTTAAGGATGCTCTAAAGGTAACTGCTGAGCAAAGTAGTGAGAAGTTTGACAGTTTCACAATGGACTTTTCTATGGCTATGAAGGATAATGGCAAAACCTTGATATCCGCTAATGAAACTACGAAATTTGACAGAACAAAGGGTGCTTCGGAAAGCTTATCAGCAAATGTTGATCTAAGCGGATATAACAACACCTCTCAGACTTATTCAGACAAGACGACGGTAATCCGAGTGTCTGAAAGTGATCCAACCTATTATGTGACAGAGTATACTAAGGAGAGAGAAGATACGACCTTTAAAAACCCCTTCAAAGAAGATAGCGCAGATGATCTGGAAAAAATTGCGGATGCTATTATCGGAAGTCTCAAAGACCATGTCATTGTAACGGAAAATTCTGATGGCAGCAAAGGGCTGGCAGGTAAACTGACTGAAGTACAAATCCCTTCTTTAGTCAATGCTGTCGCTTCATTTCAGTTAAAACAGGAGTTTAATGGTCATCAAAACAAGGTGCCTCATCTGACCAAGGATGTGTTTGTCAAAGAGGTCAACGGTACAGCTAAAGTCAATCAAGACGGAGTGATGGAGAGCATTTTAGGGACTGTTGTTCTATCAGGCAAAGATGACCAAGGGACGGAGCATAACATAACGATTGAGGCTTTAGCTAAGGTAACGGACATCAACTCTACCACTGTCACGAAGCCCGATCTTACGGGGAAGGTCGTTGTTAGAAACATTGCCAAGGATTACTCAGAGTCTGAGATTACTAATCCTGAGAAGTTTGTAGGCAAATTTAAAAACGATATTCTGATTGAGAAAAACGGTAAGTTTGCTAAAATCGGCGAACGGTTTGTAGATATCACGCATATGGATAATAAGTCGGTAGTGGGGCGATATTATGAAGAGTATAAGCCGGGATTTGAAGAATACTCTACCAATAATCGTAATATCAATTTTAGTGCCCAATTTGAAAAAGACCAAAGAGGGAATGGGAATTTTGAATATACTACAGAATCCGGTGGTAAGGGGCAGGGGAATATTTATATAAGTGATTATCAAGGAAAAGTGAACTTTAATCTCCATAATATGAATACATCCCCTGGTGGTTTGATGTTTGATTCAACTTTTAGCCCGGATTTAGATTAACAAAATTATAAATCAAAACAGAAATGAAAACTGCCGGGATAGTTCCCGGCAGTTAGATTGTTCCTGACGATGGAGGTAAGGCATGGAAAAAAGCATGGAGAAAGTTATTGAGATCAAGAATCTCACTAAATCCTATGGGAATGGACGGGGAATTAATGACATCAACCTAGACATCTATCAAGGAGATATCTTTGGTTTCCTGGGTCCGAACGGAGCAGGAAAAACAACTGCCATGAAAATTATGACGGGTCTAATTCGACCAGACCATGGAGATGTAAGAATCTTCGGATATAGCGTAACTGAAGAGTTTGAAAAAGCAATGAAGCAGGTAGGTTGTCTGATTGAAATTGCTGAGTCCTATCATTATCTAAGTGCCTTTGATAATCTAAAACAGTTAGCTCGGTACTATCCCGAGGTGGATCATAAGCGGATTGAAGAGGTACTAGAACTTACAGGCCTAATTAAATTCAAGAATGAGAAACCCAAAAAGTTCTCACTAGGAATGAAGCAGCGCTTAGGTCTGGCAGCTGCCGTATTATCCAGACCAAAAGTTGTTATACTTGATGAACCCCTGAACGGGCTTGATGTCGAGGGAATGATCGATATTCGGAAATTGATCCAACACTTAGCTGAAAATGAACAGACGACGTTTTTTATATCGAGTCACCTAATTCATGATGTGGAGCTGACCTGCAACCGTATCGGAGTGATCTACAATGGAAAGATACTCAATGTGGAGAGTACTCATAACATTCTGAAAAACTATGCAACACTGGAGAATTACTTTGTAAGTGAGGTGGAGAGAAATGGCCGTGTTCCAAGCAGCGCTGATTAATGAGGTTGAGAAACTCTATAAAAAGAAAAAGGTCTTGGTGGCCGTGCTCCTTTCACTGGCAGTCATCGTCATAGGACAGATAGGGATAATTGGAGTAAGAAGTGGATTTGGTCTCCGTGGGACGGGAAGTCTAGAATTTCCCATGCTTGTTTTGTCAGTGGTTGTTAACACCGTCTTGCCGTTATTTACGGCGTTAGTTACAATTGATAGTTTCTCAGGAGAGTTTTCACAGAATACCATGCGTATCACCCTAACCCGACCGGTCAGCCGATTTAAGATTTATATGGCAAAAATCACTGCTATAATCCTCTTTATCCTAGGTGCCCTGTTGTTGCTCTTGATTTTTTCGATGATGGCGGGATTTATCTTTAATACAAATTCAGCGACCCTTGATTCCCTAGGAAGGACTGTGTTTTCCTATCTTGTAAGTTTATTTCCTATGCTTGTCTTAGCTTTAGGAATTGTCCTCTTAGCCAATATTTTCAAGAGCGGAATAGCGGTCTTTTTTGTATCTATCCTAATATTTCTAGCCATGAAAGTTCTGGGTTTAATCTTTTCCCAATATTCAAGTTTACTCTTGACGACACAACTCGACTGGTATAATCTTTTTCTAGTCAATTCTTTTCCCCTGGCAAAGATAGTGCGCCAGTTTTTTATTATGCTGGGATCTGCTATTATGTTGTTTACGGCTGGGTTTTACATTTTTGATAAAAAGGAATTTTAGGGTGACGCTATGAGGCTCAAAAAACGTTTAATCTTTGCTAATGCTGCGACAGTAATTATTCCCTTGATTATTACTGTTTTAATAGCATTGGCTGCTTTTTTTATTTTCGGCAAATTATTAGGCAGCGAGATATCCTTTGAGAAATACCAAAAGCAATCGATTATCAAGTTTGAGCTGATCAAAGAGGCGAATGCTTTGAGTAGATCACCTGAGTTGATAGAGGATGAAGGTTTTCATAAATACCTTCAGGAAAAGTTGTCTGAAATTAAGGGAGAGTATGCCTTGATTAAGGATGATCAGATAATCCACTCTTCTAAGAATTTGTCTAAAATTGATGTGGCCAAGTGTTTGGAGGTAGGGAATAGCATAACTGGAAGAGAGCCAGTAATTATCGGAGAACAATCCTATCAGGTCCAAGTGATTGATTTCAAGTCTAAAGAAGGTTCTCTGGGGAGCGTCTTACTGCTTGAGCCAGTCGATAAGTTTGCGTCGAGCTTTACCAGCCTCTTACTAATTGTCGTTGTTTCCTTCATACTGGCCTTTGGGCTAACCAATTTTATAGTTTCCTATCAGTTTTCTAAGAGTATTATAAAACCACTACTTTCCTTGCAAAGTGCAGCTGCAGAAATTACTCGCGGGAATCTAAATTACCCGATTGTTGAAGAAGGGGACCAAGAAATTCAAGAGTTATGCCGGGATTTAGAACTCATGCGCATCAAACTTAAAGAGTCCGTGCAAACTCAATTGAAGTATGAGGATAACCGCAAAATGCTTATTTCAAGTATTTCTCATGACCTAAAAACCCCTGTCACGTCTATCAAGGGCTATGTGGAAGGAATTTTGGATGGGATAGCCAGTAATCCTGACAAAATGGAACGCTATTTAAGAACAATAGCTGCAAAAACCCATCAAATTGATCAGATGATTGACGATCTTTTGCTCTATGCCAAGCTGGACTTGAAACAGATTCCCTATAATTTTGAGAGATTAGATATTGAGGAATATCTTTTACTCTGCTTACTCGAAAGCGAACCGGAGTTAGAACGAAGACAAATACGGATTTCGTTACATAATGAACTGCAGAAAAAGCAATATCTCTTAATCGATCGAGAACGAATGAAACGAGTTATCATGAATATCTTTGATAATTCACGAAAATATATGAATAAAGAGCAAGGCGAGATTAACATTTTTCTTAGAGAAACATTTGCCAGTGTTATTATAGAATTGCGTGACAATGGTTCGGGGATAAGTGAAGAGGACCTGTCTCGGATTTTTGATCGCTTTTATCGATCTGACCCAGCTCGAAGTAAAGGAAGCGGGTTAGGTCTAGCAATTGCTAAGCAGATCATTGAGGGGCATAAAGGACGAGTTTGGGCTGTCAGTCATGGAACTGAGGGAACAAGTATCATGATCTCGCTTAGTAAAGAATGATAACGGAGGAAGCCATGAAAAAGATCTTAATCATCGAGGATGACTCGAGTATTGCTGAATTACAAAAGGATTATCTTGAAGTTGCCGGTTTTGAGGTTAGTGTCTGTGGCAATGGCTTAGAGGGCTTAAAAGCGTTTAAAGATAACGAGGTTGATTTATTGATTTTAGACATCATGCTTCCAGGAATGGATGGCTTGGATATTTTGAGAAGCTTGAAGGAGGATAAAGATATCCCCGTACTTTTAGTTTCAGCTAAAAAGGAAGAAATCGATAAGATAAAAGGGTTAAGCCTTGGAGCTGATGATTACATTACAAAACCCTTTAGTCCAGGCGAATTAGTGGCCAGGGTGAAAGCACATCTGGAGAATTACGAGAGATTAAAACATCGGTTTAGCGTAGGGGCTATCAAAACAAATGGTTTGACGATACGAGGGCTTAAAATAGATATTGATTCACGAAGAGTCTTCGTTCTTGGCCAGGAGGTAAATCTGGCCCAGAAAGAATTTGGCTTACTTTTGTATTTAGCCCAAAATCCCAATCGAGTGTTTGGACGCGAAGAATTATTTGAACGTGTCTGGGGATTAGACGCTTTAGGAGACTCAGCGACCGTTACAGTTCATATAGCCCGAATCCGTGAGAAAATTGAAAGTGACCCATCAAATCCTCAATACGTAGAGACTGTTTGGGGTGCAGGTTATCGATTTAGGGTATAATAGGGCATAATGTCTATGGATTCTAGTAAAAGTTTTGTCTTAAATTAAAAGTACGTAATTTAAAAATATATTATAATGGGAATGTATTTAGAAAGACTAATTAAGTGCAAGTAATACTTGTTCGTTAAGATATGGAGGAGATTAAACATACTATGGATCATCGCCTAGAAACCTGTCAAAAAGTAGTCGAGAAGGGGATCGAAATGCTCGCCATAAACCTCACAGTGGGAACTTGGGGTAATATTAGTTGTCGGATCCCAGAGAAAGACTATGTTGCCATTACCCCATCCGGTATGAGTTACGACACATTAGCTCCAGAAGATATCGTGGTTATGGATCTCAGGGGAAATACTATAAGCGGAACAAACAAGCCTTCGATTGAATTACCTTTGCATCTAGCTATCTATAACGCCCGGGATGATGTCCAAGCTATTGTGCATACTCATAGCCCTTATGCCACCGCCTTGGCTGTCGCCCGTAAGGAAGTTCCAGGAGCAGTTGAGGATATGGTACAAATTGTGGGTGGGAAGGTAAGGGTTAGTGAGTATGCCCTCCCAGGGACAGTGCAACTTGGTACTAACACAGTCAAAGCCTTGGAGGGCCGCAACGCGGTTTTACTTGCCAACCATGGAATGATCGGGGTCGGACGGAACTTAGATGAAGCGTTTAGAGTTTGCCAAGTCGTGGAGAAGTCAGCCCAAATCGTCATCTTTGCAAAACTGATGGGTGGAGTAGTGGAGTTATCTGAAGAGGATATTGCTGGAATGCGGAATTTTTACCTAAATGGCTATGGACAAAGATAAACGCAGTTGTTTTATCAGTCGGACAAGGTACACATATAAAGATAATTTTGTAGAAGATGGCTGTTATAGAGTATAATCAGTAAATACACTCAAGAACATGCCCGTGGTTTAGCAGGACATTTAGTAGATTCTTGGCATAGATTAGAATTAGAAAGAGGGTATTAAGACATGAATTTAAAATACACCATCCGAGATTTAGCCTTGGCACCAGAAGGACAGCGTAAAATCGATTGGGTTATTCCACGTATGCAAGTGCTCAATCGGGTACGTAAGGAATTTGAAGAACAACTCCCTTTCAAAGGTAAGAAAGTCGTGATTTGCTTACATTTAGAGGCCAAGACAGCTTACCTTGCTCAGGTGATCAAAGCCGGGGGTGCTGAGGTGACTGTAGTTGCCAGTAATCCACTATCGACTCAAGACGATGTGGTAGCGGCTCTCGTTCAAGGCGGGATTGGAGCACATGCTTGGTATAATGCGACGGACAAAGAGTTTCACCATCATCTCCAATTAGCTCTTGATACTGAACCTGATTTCATCATTGATGACGGGGGAGATTTAGTCTCCACGATGCATACAACTCGACCTGAACTGCTTCAGAAAGTGAAAGGTGGAGCAGAAGAGACGACGACCGGGGTTCTGCGTTTACATTCAATGGCCCGGGATGGGGTTCTGAAATTTCCGATGGTCGCTGTCAATGATGCTCAATGCAAGTATTTATTTGATAACCGATATGGCACTGGACAATCCGTTTGGGACGGAATTATGCGGACCACGAACTTGGTAGTAGCTGGTAAAACAGCCGTTGTCGCAGGGTACGGCTGGTGTGGTAAAGGAGTTGCTTTACGCGCTAAGGGCTTAGGGGCGCGGGTGATCATTTGCGAAATTAACCCTATCAAAGCAAACGAGGCTTTGATGGATGGCTTTGAAGTTATGCCAATGGTTGAGGCAGCTAAGTATGGAGATTTCTTTATTACGGTGACAGGCAACACGAATATAATTAATCAGGAGCACTTTGTGGTCATGAAATCCGGTGCTATTATGTGTAATGCGGGACACTTCGACGTAGAAGTTAATGTTGCTCAACTGAAAGCAATAGCCGTCTCCGAAAGAACGGCTAGGACGAATATTACCGAATACACGCTGCCCAATGGTCAATCTATATACCTACTGGCAGAAGGTCGCTTAGTGAATCTTGCTGCCGGGGATGGCCATCCAGCAGAGGTTATGGACATGACCTTTGCTTTACAAGCGCTGTCTTTAGAATACGTTGCTTTGAATCACGACAAATTGCCCCCTGCTGTCTATCAGGTTAATACTGAGATCGATGAGAGAGTAGCCATGCTGAAACTGGAGTCTCTCGGTTTATCCATCGATAGATTAACCAAGGAGCAAGAAGCTTATCTGGCTGCTTGGAGTTCGGAGGAGGCTTAAGTGAACTTGTTTATGCGTTAGCATAGTCCAGAAAAATACATTACCTAACTTTACCATTTAGTAAATTATGGGTGCGGAAGACGGGATATGTATTGTCGTGAATTATACTTAAACAAGAGTCTAGGATTTGAAGGCTTTCTGCAACCCTAGCACTTGGATATCGAGGGCGGGCTTGATAGTACATGCGTTCTGGAGGAGAACCGTCTAAATTAGATAACGTAAACGTTCCCAAGGTTATAAATTTTCTAGCCATTGACATAGGAATAATTGACCATTTTCCAGGGTTATTGAGCAGTGTAAGTATTAATCCAGCTGAGTCCACACGGATTCCGGAGAACTTTACATCTTTTCTATGCTGATCATACCATGTTCGAAACGTTGGACTCCATTCATGATATAATTCATTATCGGGGTCTAAGCTTAGTAAACTGATAAAATCACCTTGTTCTGAATGGTTTCCTTCTCGAATGACAACCATTGGTTCAGAATAAAACTTTTGAATAATCATGTTAGGCATGGGTTTTTCAAATAAAGCAAATGCTATATCTATTTCACCCTTTTCCAATAGGGAATAAAGTTCGAATCCTAAATAAGTTTTAAGTCTGATTTCTAAGTGTTGAGAATGTTGAATCAGAGCTCGGTAAACCGGAGGTAGGATATAATTATGTACGCTATCAACAGCCCCGATTATTAATTATTCTTAACAGTCAAAAGTTCTAACAACAAAAACATACAGTATATATTCGCAAATAACAGCTAAAAAGGCTTTGAAAAAAAAGCTGGTAAAACAAAACTCTAAATGATACGATAAGCTGGAAAACTATGTATAGTTGGCGGTGTATCGTATGATAGTATTTTTGGATGAAGCTCTTATGAGCTTTAGAAGTTGCTTTTCCCGCAAAAATGCGTTCAATTGGTTTGTGATAGCTATAATGGGATTCATTGTACGAGGAGATAAATTAGGAATAACATCGATCATTAGAGAGTTAAATCTTGATCCTAAGTTCTACGTCACTTTTCTTCATTTTTTCCGCAGTTCAGCGTGGAACATGGAAACGTTAACCAAACAATGGATCAAATTAGTGACTGAGTCGGTAGACATTCAAAAAGTTGATGGATTGAACATTCTCATAGCTGATGGAGTCAAACAATCTAAAGAAGGACGTAAAATGCCTGGCGTTAAAAAGCTCCATCAGGAATCTGAAAACTCGGGCAAACCAGACTACATTTTCGGACACATGTTTGGCGTCGTCGGGATTTTAGTGGGTAACCAGTCGAAACTTTTCTGTATTGCCTTAAGTGCCAGTGTGCAAGATGGCGTGAGTAAAATTCGTGAATTTGCCGATCCAACAGTACTTTCAGTTTCTCATGTGGTTCAAGTCATAACCCAAGCTGGCAAAATCGTTACTCAAATTGGGCCCTCATTAATTCTCTTAGATCGGTATTTTCTCAGTGTTCCTGCCTTAAAGAAAGCCATGGAATTCGTCGACGAATGGGGCAACCCCTTATTACAAATCGTAACCAAAGCCAAGAAATCGGCGGTTGCTTATGCGATGCCGCCCGCTTATTCGGGCAGAGGACCACACCCTAAGAAAGGGCATTCTATCAAACTAAAAGATCTCTTCAAAACCGAAAAGTCATCCTTTTTAACCGCCAAAGTTTTTCTATATGGTCAATTGCAAGAAGTAAGCTATTATAGTGTTGACTTGCTATGGGGGCTGAAACACTATCAGAAATTAAGGTTTGTCTTAGTATCCTACAATGACGTTAATTCCATTTTAGTATCTACTTCATTGAAACTATGCCCTCTGAAAATCATTGAGCTTTATAGCCACCGTTTCAAAATAGAAGTTGGGTTCAAAGAATTAAAACAGACTATTGGAGCATTCGCGTACCATTTCTGGAGTAAGTCCATGCCCAAGTTAAATAAATATGTCAAGGATATCAATGAATCAGCCTTAGAAGCAATCACAGATAATTGCGCCAGAGACAACCTTGTTAAAACTCTAAAAGCTACAGAAGGCTATGTTCTCATGTCTATGTTTGCTATGGGTTTGCTGCAGATCATCTCTTTGAAATTTTCTAAAGAACTCAATTCTACTTCGTTTCGATGGTTAAGGATTAAAACTAATGAAATTGTGTCTGAAGCAACTGTCGCATATTTTTTCCGTAAAAACATTTATCGTGTTATTGATGTCAAGCTATTTAGAAGTTAGTATATTATGTGTAGGAAGCTTCTCCGATATGCTCTAATAAAGGGGCAATGTGTTTTCTAACGAGCCAATGCCACGAACCGCAGAGGCTGGATACTATTATAAGAAACACCACGGTTTAAATTAAACCGTGGTGTTTCTTATTTAGCGATGAGAACTAAGAGAGGAGAAATATTGAAGTATGAAGATGTTAATGACGGGCAATGAAGCCATTGCCAGGGAGCCTACGAGTATGGCATAAGCTCTGAAGTACGTTATGTTACCGGCTTATGGTCGCGCTCGGCGGTTAGTAGTGGAAGCAAAGGATAAGCGACTTTCTGAATATACCGAGAGTGTTGGAGTTAATCGAATAGAGATGAATGGGTGAAGAAGTTCACTCGCCTGTCATCGAACCTGGAGAAGCGGATATTATTATTGCGTTTGAACAGCTTGAAGCCTATCGCAGGGTCCATTTTCTTCGCCAAGAGGATGTAATCATAGCCGGTCGTTACTGTAACCTCACCGACCCTGTTGAATTAGCAAAGCATGTGTTCGAAGATTATGATTCCACTACCAAGCCGCTTCGTTCCCGGAGTTCATGGGAAAATAATGGCCGTCGGTGGTTTAGTTAATTACGCAAGTGAACATTTAGAGGGTAACCTTAATCGATAAAACCAACGCAATCCGGGCTATGGACATATTGACCAGCACCTCTGCAACAGTGGAGAATGGTAGCGGTTTCTTGCTATTTTCAAGGGTCTTATGATCTGTATTTATATTAAATACGAAAGGGGACTAACTTAAAAATTCTTTGATTCGTGTCTTGACGTCGGGGGTATTATAGGGATGCTATGATTACATTGTTTTCGAAAGAATGTTTTGCTCGGTAATATCTCTTGTCAGGTTGACCACATGCGTTATATTGCCGCTTCGATCTATAATTGGTGTGCCCAGTACCAGCAAATTTCTTCCCGTCTTAGTGGACTGGAAAGTACATATCTGCTTATGGTTTTCCAATACCAATCGCGTGGCGGATGGGTAGTAATTACCGTTAAGCTCCATCTCGAAGGCGCTTAACCCTACCATGTCGGTCGGACGCATACCCCACAGATCTTCGCAAGCTCCTTTTACCCGCTGCGTAATACCTTTGCTATCGGCAATAAAAAGAGCATTATAATTAAACATGAATGAATCATTGTAATCAAAAATCCTTCCAAACTTCACCTCATCGTATTGGAACTCGCCCGACAGGGTACGAAGGCTCTCGAATAATCCGACATTAAAAGCGTGTAGAAGCTGTCGGTTGATAAAAGCCAGGGGATTATTCAGATATTGTTCCTCGTCGTAAATGAGATCGGCAGGAATAATATCACATATTTTAAGCA
>LADV01000186.1 GCA_000961805.1 Peptococcaceae bacterium BRH_c23
TTTGTCTCGGGTGCAGGTTATCCCATTTACCGGACCGACCTACCTCAAGCCTCTGCCATGATCAAGGTCAATGAGGACGGTAGTGCGGCGACACTCTATACCGGCGCGACAGATATTGGCCAAGGGTCAGATACTGTCCTTTGTCAGATGGCGGCAGAGGCTATGGGATACCGCTATGAAAACATGAAGATCATTGCGGCTGATACTGAAACAACGCCCCATGATTTTGGCGCCTATGCCAGCCGTCAGACCTTAATGTCGGGTACGGCCGTTAAGAGGGCAGGCGAGGAAATCAAAAAACAGGTACTGGACATGGCCTCCACGTTGATGAACTTACCGCCTGAAGACCTAGAGTGCCGGGAAGGGATTATTTTCTCAATATCTCGTCCTAAGGCTAACACGCTAACCTTTGAGGAAGTGGCCCGTCGTTTCTTTGTCCTACGGGGTCTTCTCTTAGGCCGTGGAGTCTACTCTGTTCCCCGCTTAGGGGGGACATTCAAAGGAGCCGCAGTGGGTACCTCGCCAGCTTATAGCTATTGTGCTCAGATCAGCGAGGTTCAAATCGACGAGGAAACGGGTGAAATCGATGTTCGAGAAGTGTGGGATGTCCATGATTGTGGAAAGGTGATCAACCCTATGCTTCTGCACGGGCAAGTACACGGAGCCCTGTATATGGGCATGGGAGAGTCGATCTGGGAACAGGTTTTGTTTGATGATCAGGGACGAATTCTTAACCCCAATCTCGGCGAATATAGATTACCTACCGCACTCGACATGCCTCAGATTCATTCCGAATTAGTCGACAGCTATGAGCCGGCTGGACCATGGGGGGTAAAGGAAGTCGGTGAAGGAGCAACCAATCCGACCATGGGTTGTTTCTCGAACGCCATCTTTGATGCCATGGGTGTGAGAATCAATAGTTTGCCACTCACTTATGAAAAAGTCTGGCGCGCTATGAAAGAAAAGCGTGAGGGCAAAACAGAAGCCTGAGGCCAGAAGCAGAGGTTAGAAATCAAAGGTTGAGGCGCGTAGTTCGAGATAATATGATGAATATATCAAAAAAAGTGGCAGCCTAAACTAAGAAAAATATACCCTAAGTATGAAATCTCTTCATACATTTTTATAACACTTGCTTTTTGTTTTCTTATCTTCCGAGAAAAGCTGGTGTTTTTTATTTTGAGAATCAATTCTCGTTGATCTTTGGCAAAGCTGGCCAAAAACCTCGGCGAATTTGGGAGGAATGTATTCCTACATTATGTAGATAAGTAAAAATTTGTGGACAAGGAACCCATTATGAATTATGATTTGCTCAGTAGTATACTTAAATGGGATACGTAAAACATTGGATTTTATAAAGGGGCTAGAATGAGCAGAGGCACCGTCTTTTAAAGACCAGGGTTAAAGGAGAAGGAGATGAATCTATGAAAGTAATTCACACTGATGAAATCATTGCAGCTGTGGAACGGCTTTGCATTGAGGCCAATTATTTCCTTGGGGAAGATGTACTCAAGGCCTTAGATAGATGTAGGGCACTTGAGGAAAGTCCGCTAGGAAAGAATACCTTTACTCGGTTGATTGAAAATGCTGCGATTGCTAGAAAAGAACGAGTACCTATCTGCCAGGACACTGGTATGGCTGTTATCTTTGTTGAGCTGGGTCAGGGGATGCATGTAGAGGGTATGGACCTTACTGAAGCAATTAACGAAGGTGTACGCCGAGGTTATGTCAATGGGTTTTTACGTAAATCTATTGTCCAAGACCCTACTTTTAACCGGATTAATACGAAGGATAATACGCCAGCCGTCATTCATTATGATATTGTACCAGGTGATCTTTTAAAGATAACCGTAGCCCCTAAGGGTTTTGGTAGTGAAAATATGGGTGATATCAAAATGCTAAAAGCTTCCGAAGGTATAGAAGGAATCATTAAATTTGTGGTTGATACAGTAGATCGTGCTGGGGGGAATCCCTGTCCGCCTATAATTATAGGTGTGGGAGTAGGCGGCAATATGGAGAAGGTAGCAATACTTGCTAAAAAATCACTTCTAAGAACCGTTGGAGAACATAATCTTGATCCGAATTGGAGTAAAGTTGAAGACGAAATTCTTGAACGAGTAAATAAACTTGGAATTGGCCCTCAGGGTTTAGGTGGAACTCAAACAGCAATGGCAGTATTTATTGAAACCTATCCCACTCATATTGCCGGTATGCCGGTTGCTGTGAATATAAACTGTCACGCGGCGCGCCATAAATATATTGAAATGAGTGGTAGAGAGACCATAGTAACTGAGGGGAATCAGATTATTCAGACTCCCTTGACTAAGGAAAAGGTTGCAGATTTAAAGGCCGGTGATTCTGTGTTAATAAGCGGAACTATCTACACGGGTAGGGATGCGGCACACAAAAAGATAGTGGAAGCTATTGATCGTGGGGAGGAATTGCCCTTTGATATCAAAGATCAAATCATTTATTATATGGGACCAAGCCCGGGGAAACCAGGTCAAGTTATAGGTTCTGCAGGTCCGACTACGAGTTATCGTATGGATTCTTATGCGCCAAAACTAATCGCTAACGGTTTAACAGGGATGTTGGGGAAAGGAATTCGATCAGCCGAAGTTATTAAGTCAATGATAGAACATGGCGCTGTTTATTTTGTAACTACGGGTGGGGCAGGAGCCTTTTTATCAAAGTGTATCAAGTCGGTGGAGGTTATTGCTTATCCTGAACTTGGTCCGGAAAAGATAAGCAAACTTATAGTAGAAGATTTGCCAGCTATCGTAGCTATCGATGCCAGTGGCAATGATATATATGAAATGGGCAAAGCTAAGTACCGTAGGTAATATTATTTGCTAAAGAAGCTAGATAAATCTAATAAGATAGAATTAAGACGAACGTTGGATTATCAACTATGCGTCTTTTTTTTATTGCAAAAGTTTTAAATAAATTAAAACCTATTTTAAACTTGTATTACATAATTTTCAAAAAGGCACTTGCTATTGATTGTGACTTATCATACTATTAAAAAAAGTCATAATATTCAATTTTAACTATTTTTTCCCCTAAAAATGATGGTTTCCATGAGTTACAGACGGCAGACTCTCTTTAAAAAGTCGGTCGTAGAAGCATTATTGGGTGTTCTGGAGCGGTATTAGTATCCTATAGCTACTTTCGCAGCTGGGCATTCCTGAAAAGTAGTTTTTAGAAAGAGGTCCATACCTAGGAATAACTGTGAAGGGTTTAAGGAGGAATAATTTTTGAGAATCAAAGTTAAAGACTTCATGACGACTAATGTTATTAAACTGCAATGGGGCGATTCAATTCAGAAAGCTATCAACATTATGGTGCAATATCGTATTGACGGTATGCCAGTTGTTGATAATTACAACAAACTAGTAGGCATATTTACGAAGACCCATGCTTTAAGGGCTATAGGATTGGACGAGAAGGTTACTGTTGGTGAACTAATGAAGCAAGATGTAATCACGGTTAGAGAAGATGCACAACCTGAGGAAGCCTTACAGCTTCCGGTTGGAAGACTACCAGTGGTTGATTATAATGGAGAGCTTGTGGGTATTATCACAAGAACCGACATAATGAAGGCGTTCCAGCGGCAACTAGAGTATGCGGTAGAAGAACATAATGCAATTATCAATTCAGGGCATAATGCGATAATTGCGGTTGACAAAAATGGGAAAATTATAGTCATTAATAAGTCTGCCGAAAGGCTGATAGGGGTACCACTGGAAGAAGTTATTGGTAAATCAATCGAGGATTTAATTCCTGAATTGAATTTAACCAACGTGATGCATACGGGGGTTGCTGAGCTAGTTCGGAAAATTGTTATTGGTCAGAAGGTGTTATTGGTTAATAAGAACCCTATTATTAGCAGAGGTGAAGTCATTGGCTCAGTGGGTATATTTCAGGATATTTCTGAGCTGGAACATATTTCTCATGAACTTAAGACTGTTCAGGAAATTAATAAAGAGTTAAACACAATCCTTGATTTTTCCGCCGATGGTTTTGTTATCGCCAACGGTCAAGGGATTGTCCTTAGAGACAATAAATCTAGCCGTAAAATGCTTGGTATCCAAGAAGTAAGCATAGTCGGGCGGCATGTCAACTGGCTTATTGAAAGTGGCTATACCTTTGAGTCGGTGACACTAAAAGTGTTGGAAAAGAAGGGACCGATAACCATCTTTCAGCACCTTAGTTCGGGCCGTGAAATCGTTCATACTGGCACACCAATTATGGATGAGAATGGCGTTATTACACGGGTAGTCGTGAATTTGCGTGATTTATCGGAACTGAACTTTTTACGGGAGCAACTTAGAGAGGCTCAAACATTATCCGTCAAATACTTTAATGAACTGGATAAGTTCCGCAAGGAACAAATGAGTTCGGACATCATAATTCGAAGTGCCGTCATGGCGGAGAAGATTGAAACCGTTATCAAGGTAGCCCAAGTGGATTCTACAGTTCTGATCTTAGGTGAGTCTGGAGTAGGCAAAGAGCCGATTGCTGGCATCGTGCATAAAGCGAGTAACCGGGCTAATAATCCCTTTATTAAATTAAATTGTGCTTCCATTCCAGCCAATCTCATAGAAGCAGAGCTTTTTGGGTACGAAGGCGGGTCGTATACTGGTGCAAACAAGGAAGGTCGTCCAGGCCTGTTTGAAATTGCCAACAGCGGAACACTGTTTCTAGACGAGATCGGGGAGTTGCCTTTTGATATGCAATCCAAACTGTTAAGAGTTTTACAAGAAAGGGAAATATACCGGGTAGGGGGACGAAAATCCATCAAATTGGATGTACGCATTGTCGCAGCAACCAACAGAGACTTGGAGCATATGGTTAGGGTCGGTAAGTTTCGTTCAGATTTATTTTACCGCCTTAATGTGATATCAATCTGGATTCCGCCTTTAAGGGATAGAAAAGAAGACATTCCACCACTCATTCATTATTTCTTAGAGAAATATAACAAAAAATATAATAAACATAAAAATGTTTCTCCTCAATTAGTGGAAAGATTTATCTACTGCCAATGGCAGGGCAATATCAGGGAACTGGAGAACACAATCGAAAGAATGGTAGTTCTGAGTCACGGGGACCTCATAGATACGGATTTTCTAACTGAAGGGGAACGCAGCCTACCGTTAACGGAACCCACAAGTATGAATCTGAAGGACATTTTGGATCAGACTGAGAGAAACTTAATTCAGCGAGTTTATGAAGAATGTAAAAGTACTCGAAAAGCTGCCAAGATATTAGGTATAGACCAATCGACGATCGTTAAGAAAATGAAAAAGTACTCCGAGACTGATTCTTTACGTAATCAGTGATGGTAATTGGCATCGACGATATTTACTAACAGGAGTCCATAGTTTTTTATTAATGTATAAAAAATGATGAAGAAGCGCATCAGTGTTTATTTGAAAATTCAGAAATTTGGGCATATTCAAACCTTTTATAAGGTTGGCACATTATTTGCATTGTAATTGGTAAAATAACACACTTCATCACCTAGTAAACGTTATTTTTGGCGCTTATGGAGGTGGTATTGTACTGCAGCTATTGTAGTACAACAATTTAAATGAGGGGAGGTACATTTATGGCAAATTGTTCACAATGTAAGTCCTTCTTTGAAATTCCGGAAGGCGCTGATGATTTTACACCCGGCAAAGGTGATTGTGTGCGTCAAGAGCAGGATGCAAAAGGTAAATGGTATGAATCCAAACCAGTAATGGGCGATACAGCGAGCGACAAATGTCCAAAATTTGCTCAGAAGAACTAAGAATTAGGAGGAGGGGATAAGGAATGGCAACCAGACATCAACCGATAGAATATAAAGGGAAAGTCATTGATTTTCCTTTTGATAATCCGGCGGAAGAAACTATCCCAGATTCAGAAGTTCATGAACATTTAGCTAATCCAACGACTGAGCGGACTAAAAGACTGAAGGCCAGATGTCGTTGGAAGCACTCCGCTGGTGGTGAGTTTGTTGAAGGAGACGTAAAAGCAGGAATTGAACGGATGCGCTTAATTACTGAGGCTTATAAAACAAACACAGGAAAGCCACACGTTATTCGAAGAGCCAATCTATTATCGAATCTTCTCAATAATTGTACAGTAATTGTCCAAGAAGATGAACTCATCGTCGGCTTTAATGCCGAGAATCCTAACTATGTTCCGCTATATCCTGAGCAGTCCTATATGGCTTGCATGGATTATATTTTAGACCCAAAAATTGCTCCCCAGCCGGTAGAAGAAGCCAGAGAATTGGCTGAGTATTGGATCGAGCATTCTCTTCAAAAGAAATGTGAAACATATTTTACACAACATGAGCTTGAAGTTATGTACTCCATGAGTACCTTAGAAACACCTGGTTTTGCGACTGGCTTTAACAGTGTTGTTCCTCCGTATGAAACAGTAATAGAAGATGGACTGTTAAAGAGAATCGAGTTAGCAGAGCGACACATCGAGGCTGCTAAGGAAGTACTAGGATCAGAAAACTGGGATGCTCCTGCAAGACTAAAACTACTTCCCCAAATTGATCTCTGGCAAGCTATGATTATTGCCTCCAAGGCAGCAATTTCATGGGCCAGGAGACATGGTCGACTCTGTAGGATTATCGCAGAAAACTTTGAAACCAATCCCCAACGTAAAGAAGAGCTGCTAATGATGGCTGAGATTTGCCAGCGGGTTCCGGCTGAACCGTGCCAAGGGTTGCGGGATGGCATGCAGGCTAAATGGTTCACATTCCTGATATGTCATGCTCTCGAACGTTACAGCAGCGGCTACGCGCATAAACCCGATAAACTGTTTTGGCCGCTTTATAAGGCTAGTGTAATAGATAAGAGTTTCCAGGCCATGAGCCATGAAGACGCTGTAGAGCTCTTCGAATGTGAACGTCTAAAAATCTCCGAGAATGCCCCTGGAAAGTCTAGAGGCTATCGTGAAGTTTTCCCTGGATCAAACGATCTATTCATTTTTACGTTGGGCGGTCTGGAGAGAGATGGTTCTGACGGGTGTAATGACTGTACAGACGCTATTTTAGAAGCTGCTCGAAATATCCGAACAACTGAGCCTTCCATTGTTTTCCGTTGGAACCCTAAGGGTCGACTTAAAACTAAAAATCTAGTCTTTCAATGTGTTAGAGATGGATTGGGCTACCCGTCAATTAAACATGACATCATAGGTACTCAACAGATGGTGTATTATTCCCAGTTTAGCCAAAACAAGAACGGTGCTACTTTAGAAGAAGCACATGATTGGGCTAATGTGCTTTGTATGTCTCCAGGGCTTGTCGGAAGGAGAAAGACCCAGAAATCCAGGAGTGAAGGCGGTGGGTCCATCTTCCCGGCGAAGATCATGGAAGTTACCCTTAATAACGGGTTTGACTGGAGCTTCACCGGCATGCAATTGGGACCACAAACTGGTAATGTTGAAGACTTCAAGACCTTTGAGGATTTATGGGAAGCCTTCCGTAAACAGTATCGTTGGGGCATGGACTTGATGATCAGGGCTAAGGATGTCTCCAGGTACTGGGAAACTAAAATTCTCGAGAACCCGTTTATCTCAGCAATAGATGACGGCTGTATGGAACTGGGTAGAGAATCGATGGAATTGTCCGAGCAACCCAATGGTTGGCATAACCCCATTACGACCATCGTTGCGGCAAACTCCCTGATTGCCATTAAGAAGCTAATTTTTGATGATAAAAAATATACCTTCCTGGAACTGAAGAAAGCTATGCATAGTAACTGGGAAGGGTATGAAGAAATGCGTAAGGACTTCCTGAATGCTCCGAAATGGGGTAATGACGACCCGTACGCAGATGACATTGTTAAGGCTTTCTATGAAGATATTATTTCCGGTGAAATGAGAAAGATTGTTAACTACTCCGGTGGTCCTGTGCTTCCAACCGGCCAGGCGATAGGTTTGTATATGGAGATTGGTTCTCGTACAGGTCCTACCCCTGATGGTCGGTACGGAGGAGAAGCATGTGATGACGGTGGTATCTCACCTTATATGGGAACCGATAAGAAAGGACCCACCGCTGTACTGCGTTCTGTATCCAAAGTAAATGCGGCTACCCAAAAGGCTAATCTTTTGAACCAGCGTTTGTCAGCCCCCATTATGCGGAGCAGTAAAGGCTTTAAGATCTGGCTGGCCTATATGAATACGTGGAACGATTTAAATATTGATCATATCCAGTTCAACGTCGTAAGCAATGAGGAAATGCAAGCTGCTCAGCAAGAACCGGAGAAACATGGCGATTTAATAGTCCGTGTTGCTGGTTTCAGTGCCCGCTTTGTTGATTTATCAACCTATGCTCAAAATACCATTATGGCTCGCCATGAACAAGACTTTGAAGCGAAGGATTTTGATTATCTAGGTCTTGATCTGTAATTAAGTTAAATAGGTACAGGGGAGTGCTGGGGTGCTAGTACTCCCTTGCTCAAACACTGTGTTGCCTTTATTTATCCAATCGTAAGACTCCCACTTCTACAAGTGGGAGTGGTACCCCCGGCTCCGCTTCGGTGGGGGTAGAGTCCATCCTACGGCGCGAATGTATTCGTCAGTTGTCTGCGCCTTCGGCGTAAGTCTCCACTGGAGACTTACGTCACCGAAGACTCGATGTTCAACTTTAGTTGAACGAGTTCACTAAACTATAGGTAGGAGTGAGAAATGTATGGCAGGTAGTTATGATATGGTTATTGAGATGGGGACCACCAAGGCCTGTTCGAGTTGTAAATGGGGTAACGCTGACTTCGTTAACCCTTTAAGGGGAAACTGTGTTGGTGCAAAGAACCATATGGGCGGTATCTGGAAAAGAATGATTCAGGATTATTATAATTGTACTTGTGGTAAATACGAAGAAGGGGACGTCAATTTCAGAGAACACGTATAAGGATAGTTAATAACATGTACTCCGTAAGGAGTACATGTTATTAACATATGCTCTTTTTTGTACAGGCTTACCTCTATATGTTGTATTGGGAATTCTGTGCACTGTATCGGTGGCGTTGACTCTCCCTTCGTCGCGAAGTGTTCCTTTTGGATTTATGTCTTCTGCCAAATAATAATAAAAACTGGGGGGTCAGTATCATGGCAAATGATAAAAAGCTTGTGAGTTTAACAGTCCCCAAACTAGATCCATTTTTTTATATTGACAAAGAACTTCGCGTGATCCTGGAAAGAATGGAAAATCTTTCTAGAAAGCACCCTATAAATATCTTGGTTAGCGGAAAACAGGGTTGTGGAAAGTCTTCTTTGGTCAGTCAATTTGGAGCGGTCTACAACCGGCCAACAGCTCATTTCCAAATCGGAATATTATCCGAACCAGGGCAATTGTTTGGTGAACAGACTTTGAAAAACGGGGAGACGAGTTATCGACCCTACCTATTTCCGGAAGCGCTTCAAACCCCAGGCTGTGTTATTCATTTAGAAGAAATCAACCGACCAGAAAACCCCAAAGCCTTGAACATGCTGTACTCGATTTTGGCTGAAGATAGGGAGATCTGGATGGATGAATTAGGTTTAATTAAGGTGGCTGATAATGTGGTCTTTTTTGCAACCATGAATGAAGGGGAAGAATATATCGGAACTGAAATGCTTGACCCGGCCTTAAGAGACCGATTTTATACAGTCCTGATGGATTACATTCCTCCAGAAGTAGAGGCAGAAGTCATGGCTCAAAAAGCTGGTATTAGTCGAGAGCAAGCGCTAGAAATCGTCGGAATTATTAATAAGTTGCGAGGGCATTCCCAATTCCCCATTGATGTCTCTACCAGAACCAGCTTGATGATCGCCGAATTAGTTGCTTTGGGGACTACAATCAGGGATGCTATAGTGTACAGTTTACAAACAACTAAAGAACATCTTGAATCGATCCTTCTCACCCTTCACTTAGAGAACGGAAATGTAGAAAGTAAGGCGAGTGAATATATTCTATTTAATCGGGATATTGAAAAAGTTGCCCGATAGATAAAGGGGGTGGAGCGCATGACACAAAAACCCAAAGACATAATAACTAAGTTTGTTTATTCGGGAGGGGAAGGAATATCTGACTACTGGAGAACGAATAAATCCCCGATTGAAACAAAAGAATTAGCCAATTTGTTGCGTTCTACTAGGAGAATTACCAGCTTTATTGGACCTAATGTAGGAAATGTTATTTGGAATGGGATGCGTTCTATCTCAGTGGATACCGATATTGCCTTAGATCCGCAACTTGTACTGGGCAGGTACCCCATTCCAAGTGATAAGACGGATATTGCGATTGGTACTGTTATTATTAAAGCATTAAATCAAGCCGAATGGAGTCAGCGTGCCATTGATCAAACATTCGCGAAGTTTGCTAAATCACAAGTGGATGTAAATTACAAGCTGAAAATGTTTCTGGAAATGGCTGAACAGATTTATATAGATACTGTTTCTAACCGTTCTGTTTTAGGGTTATATACAGAAATGCACCGCAAAGCTACCTTTCAGGAAACAAAAAGGTATTTTGTGCAGCCACCTTCGCTGGGGGAGTTAATGAATATTTGGTGGATAATGGGCGGAGACAGAAGTGGATGTAAATACCAAGAGGAATTTTCGCGTGAAATTCATAACGTACGAGGATATGAGCTGGAACAACATTACAAAGGACCACTCTCTCTGCTCAATTCAATTGTCAGAGAACTAATTGAGGAATGTCCTAAGATCAAGAGCGTAGTGGATCGCTGTACTTATCGGGTGGGTCTTTATTCTAGAGTTTGGAGTGAGCTGAAAGACATAACCAAATTCTGGACAGGGGATAGATTCGATCCTCTAATGTTGCAAAAGCCCTCTGAAAATAATGATATCCTCGAGGGATCAGCTGAGCTGCAAAAAACCATTCAGTCAAAATTAGCCGAAGAGGTTGAATCGAATTTGACTGAGGAAGTTTTTGACCTTACAGAAGATATTGGCCGTATTTTAGGTGAAGATTCGGATGTAGTGCCAATTAAAGTTACGGATAATGTTATACCGTTTATTGAGCCTTTAGACAGAGAACTGATGTACAAGTTATACATTGCATTAAGGAGTCATGCGAAAAAAAGAAATATCTTCAATAGGGGACTGAAAAGTGGCAAGCTTGATTCTAGGCGCTTGTATAGAGCCCCCATTAACGGGAATATTTTTTGCTATAAAAAACAAGAACTCGAGATGAATAGTGATGTTGTTCTATTGGTAGATGCTACGGGTTCACTGGGTGGACCAAAATGGAAACTTGTGCAGAAAATATACCGGGCTCTATTTGAAGCTGTAAACAGCTTTAACAGTAATACCCGGATCTTTAGTTATTCAGAAGTTAAAGGAGAATGTACTCTTACAGAACTGACCCCTTCGCATGGAATGTTTTATACAGTGATCCCCAGGGGCAAGACTGCATCTGCTGAGGCAATTATCGCCACTGCTTTAATGTTGAAAAAGCATGCCAAGCGTCCGTTTATTATACATTTAACGGATGGAGCTTCAAACTGGGGGAGCGAGGTTAAGCTAGCCATTGATTACTGTAAACAAAAAAAAATTAGCTTGAAGACCCTTGGTTTTGGCTGCTCGTCAAGTAATATGGTTGGCTTAAAAGAAGAGTATGACAACCAGGTCGTGTTTGTGGAGGGCTTAAAAGAACTTCCCAAAGAATTCGCCAAATTATTGGCGAATACGAATTATTTATAAATTAAAACCTAGGAGGGATCTTATGTCTACAGAGGCGTTAAAAATAGAAACAGAGATAAGAGAGCCTTTGATATCTAATATTCAGCGTTACTCCCTTCAGGACGGACCGGGATTTAGAACAACTATATTTTTTAAGGGATGTCCCTTACGGTGTCCTTGGTGTCATAATCCGGATACGCACTCCATCGAACCGGAAATAAGTTATTATTTTGAAAAGTGCATCGGTTGTGGGAGATGCGCCGAGGGTTGTTCAACTGGGGCAACCTATACTGAAGTGAAGGGGCAAGGGTCAGTTCTAAGGTATGATAGAAGCAAGTGCAGTGGTTGCGGAAAGTGTGCAGAGGCTTGTTTATCAGGGGCAAGGGATATCGCTGGTCGAAAAATGCCGCTGAAGGAAATTATTCGAGAAGCAACTGCAGACGCGATGTTTTTTTTCAATTCCGGCGGGGGCGTGACGATAAGTGGTGGAGATCCTATGTTATTCCCAGACTATACTATAGAATTGGCAAGGCTCCTTAAAAAAGAAGGGCTTCATGTAGCGCTTGAGACCTCAGCGTTTGGTCAATGGCAACATCTTGAAAGACTACTAAACTACATAGATTTATTTTTAATCGATATTAAGACAATGGATGCAGATAAATGTAAAAATGTGATTAAGGGAGATTTGAAGGTTATCTTAGGAAATTTTGAGAAACTAGTTGAAGCCGGCGCCTCTGTACGGGCAAGATTACCGATTATACCAGGTTTTAATAATAGCCAGAGTGATTATGAAGCTTATACCGAATACCTAAGCAAATTTGTCGGGAAAATTGATGCTGTAGACCTTTTGCCATTCCATAGTTACGGCGAAAAAAAGTATCAGTTGCTGGGGAGAATGGAAAGTTATCAGTTTCAAAATGTACACTCCCTAGAGTCTAAAGAACTAAAGCCTTTTTTAATCATGCTAATTGAAGCGGGTTTTATCTCCGGCCAAAGTCTGACAGTCGGTGGTTTAATAGGCGTAAAATAAGTAAAAGCTGTTGGTCACATTTTATCTTTACCAAGGAGTTTGGTATCATAAGTTCTCAAAAACTGATGAATCCAAACATCGTAGATGACATTTGTCATCAATACAGGTATCTGTTGGTATACGCTAATCTTTTATAAGGTTCCTACAAAACTGATGATATATTTCATCAGTTTTTTTCACAATAATTTTAATATTCTAATAATACTGCGCAATTAGTGACTGTGCTGAGTTTGGAATGAATCTTGCAATGATTAACGATATTAATGATTACCTATGTGTAATGTCAACTGTATGTACCAAATGAAATAGGCTAGTTCTGGTTAAGGCCAAGTGCAACTCATTGAAGAAAATTTGGTAAAACCAAGTCTCGACTAAAACAAGGTGTAATCATACCCTGTGACAATCAAAACAAAGGAGGGAACGTTTATTTACAACGACAATCAAGGTTTCGTCTAGAAATTATAAAAGAATGGAGCTGTTAGAATGAGCGGTCAACCTACTATTGACACCAATGAACCGGTTTTTTTTCACCCTGATTTATTCGTCGTTCCAACGAACGGGGAAGCACCTTACCTTTTGGGGTACAAATGTGAGGATTGTGGTAAAGTATGGTTTCCAAAATTAGAGATATGTCCCGAGTGTTGGACGGATTTAAAACAAATTACCTTAAGTAGAAGTGGGAAATTGTACAGTTATTCTATTATTCATATAGGTCAAAGAGGGATCAAGTCCCCATACGCAGTTGGTTATGTGGATTTTCCAGAAGAGGTACGAATCTATGCTCAATTGGCCATTCCACACGAAAAATTAAAATTGGGAATGGATGTGGAAGTTATTGAGGGTGTTGTTAGGTTGGATAAAAATAGTAATCCAGTCATGCTCAGCTATATGTTCAAAGCAGTAGAGTAAATACCTTTACATAGAAGGAGGGCTAACAGATGAGAGAAGTATATGTTGTGGGGGTCGGGATGACTCCTTTTGGTAAGTTTCCGGATAGGCCTTATTATGATTTAGGAAAAGAGGCAGTTGTTAAAGCGGTCAAAGATGCGAATGTCGACAAACGTGAGATTCAAGCTGGTTATGTCGGAAATGTTAAAGCAGGAATGGCCCCCGGCCAAAAAGTGTTTAAAACATTAGGCATGACCGGAATGCAAATTGTCAACGTAGAAAACGCTTGTTCTAGCGGACAAACAGCCCTTAATTTAGCTTATTCGGCTATAGCCAGTGGACAATATGATATGGTCATGGCTGTAGGATGTGAGAACTTGACCGGTGGTAGGACTAGCGGAGAGGCCTTGGCTCCCGATCAGGATGACATTGAAGGAATTTTGGGTAATGTTATGCCAGCAATCTATGGTATGCGGGCTAAGAAATATATGGAGCAATATGGCGCTACTCCTGAAGATTTGGCGCTTGTTGCGGTGAAAAATCATAAACATAGCTCATTAAATCCTTATGCGCAATTTCGTAATTTAGTGACTATAGAAGAAGTTTTGGCTTCGCGGATGGTAGCCGAGCCCTTCACTCTTTTGCAATGTTGCCCGATAGCAGATGGGGCAGCAGCAGCGGTTGTCTGTTCGAAAGAGAAGATGCTGCAACTGGGTGCTAAGGGAGTTAAAATTGATGCTTCGATTCTGGTTTCCGGTTTATTCAAGAATCAACCCAGTGATCTGACTGTTCCGGAAATTACCCAGAGAGCTAGTCGCTTAGCCTATGAAATGGCAGGCATGGGACCGGTAGATATCAATATGGTAGAGTGTCATGATGCGTTTACGATTGCTGAATTTCTCTACTACGAAACGTTAGGTTTCTGTGAAAAGGGTGAAGCTGCTTCCTTTATACGAAGTGGTGCAGCTGAATTAGGGGGCAAACATGTTTTCAGTGTCAGGGGAGGTTTACTATGCATGGGACATCCTCTAGGAGCTACAGGGGTTGCTCAGACAGTTGAAGCAGTATGGCAGTTGCGAGGGCAGGCTGGAGATCGGCAGATTCCAGGAGCAAAAACGGCTATGATCCATATTACTGGGGGCGGGGTATCTGGAATGGATAACGCTGCCTGCGGTGTACACATCTTTACAGTTTAGAAAACTATCAGTAGGCGAAAGGAGAACTTCTTATGTCGATTAAGGATAGGGTTGCCCTAATCACCGGCGCGGGAAGTGGGATCGGTGAGGTAGTCGCGAAGACCTTTGCACAACATGGGGCCGCGGTAATTGTTAATGATGTTAGTTCTGAACAAGCAAACCGGGTTGCGGATGAAATTACGAAGAGTGGTAACCGCGCCTTAGCGATCTGTTCAGATGTTTCCAAGAAACCACAGGTTACGGAAATGTTCAAAGCCGCAATGGATACTTTCGGTCGTATTGATATTTTGATCAATAATGCAGGCATTGATAAACCTAAGGGAATAGTCGGAATAGCTGAAGAGGACTGGGACAGGATTATCAATATTAACCTCAAAGGACAATTCTTATGCTGTCAGGCAGCAGCTGCCTCCATGAAAGCGCAAAACTATGGTCGGATCATTAATATCTCTTCTCGCGCTTGGTTGGGTGGAGTTGGGCAGACCTGTTACTCCGCTTCTAAAGGTGGAGTGGTAAGTTTGACTAGAACCTTGGCCCTGGAGTTGGCCAAGAATCAGATCACTGTCAATTGTATTGCCCCAGGAATTATTGAAACTCCTCTCTTTAGAACTCTTCCTGAAGATGCCATTGAGAGATTAATGAAGATGCAGCCAACTGGAAAGATAGGAAAGCCGGAAGACATTGCCTTAGGAGCGGAGTTTTTCGCAGATGACGACGCGAGCTATATCACTGGCCAGGTCATCTATATTTGCGGTGGCAAAAGCATTTACAGTTCACTTTCAGTTATGTAAAGAGGGGGGTGGCAGCATGCATTTTGATAAACGTGTGGCTATGATTACGGGTTCAGGCGGCGGAATCGGTGAGGGTGTAGCCAAAAAACTAAGCGAATTAGGGGTTAAAGTTGTTATTAACGACGTTGACCAGGCAAAAGTAGATCGGGTGGTTCAAGAAATTAACGATAATGGCGGGGAAGCGGTGGGCATAGTCGCTGACATAACGAAGCTCGATGAAGTGGAAAACATGTTCAAGGCTATCGTAAGTCGGTTTGGAAAAATTGATATATTGGTCAATAACGCTGGGATTGCCAAAGATAGGGCGCTTAGGAAAATGACTGTGGAAGATTGGGATTCGGTCATTGCCGTAAATCTCAAGGGACAATTTCTGACTTGCAAAATTGCTTCAGAATACATGCGTGAGCAAAGCTTTGGTCGGATCGTTAATATTTCCTCCCGTGCTTGGTTAGGCGGGCCGGGTCAGGCAAACTATTCTGCTTCCAAAGGGGGAGTTGTAAGTTTGACCAGGACCTTGGCTTTGGAGCTTGGTAAGAGAGGGATCACGGTGAACTGTATTGCTCCGGGTTTAATCGAAACGCCCTTGTGGGAGACCCTCCCAGATGATGTAAAGCAGCGGTTGTTAAAGGCGCAACCCACAGGCAAAATTGGTTCTCCAACGGATATAGCCCATGCAGTAGCGTACTTTGCTTCAGATGATGCGAACTATGTTACAGGACAGACTATTTTTGTTTGCGGTGGTAAAAGTCTGTTTGCTAATATCGGCTAAGTGGGTAGATATTCGAAAGGGGGGGGACTAGTGCAGAATAAAACAGCGGAGGGGACCGTTTTTAGTAACATGAGGATCGTCGAACTTGCTGGTGAATTAGGTGCTTATACGGGCAAGCTCTTTGCGGATCTGGGGGCTGACCTAATTCGTATTGAGGCTATGGAGGGAGATCCTACCCGGTTAGAAAAGCCCTTTTTTAATGAAACCCCTGGAATTGAAAATAGTCTTAGATATCAATATCTAAACACAAATAAAAAAGGAATTGTATTAGATATAACATCTCCAGAAGGGAAAGAGGTTTTTCTTAAGCTAATCAAAACAACCGATTTGCTAATTGAAAGCTTTCCTCCCGGACATCTTGAAAGTCTAGGTTTGGGGTATGAAGTACTTTCGGCAATCAATCCTAAACTGGTGCATACTGCCATTACACCCTATGGTCAGTTTGGGCCTTATAAGGACTATCCTTTTTCAGACTTAACTTGCTTGGCTATGGGCGGAATGTTGTATCTAGCTGGTACCGAGAACGAAAAACCAGCTCAAGTTCCCGATAAACAGTCCTTTTTTCAGGCGGATTTGTATGCTGCCTATGGAAGTATGGTGGCCTTAATTAATGCCGATCTGACCTTAGAAGGGCAATATATTGATGTGTCCATACATGAGAGCGTTGCCACGGCACAAGAGAACGCGATTCAAACTTATGATTTGGAAGGACGGATTCGCCGTGGACTGGGCTTGATAGAAGCAGGTAATGGAACCTATAAATGTCAAGATGGCTATGTCTATATTGTAGCTGCTATGGGAAGCAATGCTCATTTATGGTACCCCTTAGTGGATTGGATGATTGAAGAAAAGATACCCGATGCTGAAGTTTTACGAGGCGAAGAATGGGCAATAAGTGACTATCGAAAAAGAGAAGAATCCATGGAAACATTCAAAATAATCTTTGAGAAATTCTCTGCAAAGTATACCAAACAAGATCTTTATCAAGAAAGCCAAAAGCGAAAAGTTGTGATTTATCCAGTTAACACAGCAAAAGACGTTTTAGAAAACCCTCAACTTAATTATAGAAAGTATTTCAAAGAGAGGTACTCGGAGTCAGTGAACGGTACAATCACCTATCCAGGATGTCCTTACGAATTAGAGAAGATACCTTGGGAGTTAAAGTGTGGAGCCCCTGCTTTCGGGCAACACACCGCCGAAGTGTTAAGGAACTTGGGTTACTCGACAGACGATATGAAATCCTTTGTGAAAAGGGGTATCAGCTATGCCAAATAAGCGACCTTTAGAAGGGGTAAGAGTTTGCGATTTTTCCTGGGTAGGCGCTGGTCCGTCCACAACCCGCCTATTATCGGAATATGGAGCAGATGTTATCCGCCTGGAAAGTAAGTCGAGATTGGATCTCCTTCGTCTAATCGGGCCGTATAAAGACGGCATTGCTGGCATCGAGCGGAGTGGTTATTTTAGTAATCGTAATCCTAATAAAAGAAGTATAGATATTAATATGAAAAACCCACAAGCTAGGGATCTAGTCGTTAAACTGATCAAAGAAAGCGATATTGTCATTAACAATTTTACTATGGGGGTCATGGAAAAATGGAACCTGGGCTACGAAGAGGTAAATGAGATTAAGCCTGATATCATTTATGTCACAATGCCTACTCAGGGTTCAACGGGTCCCCACAAGAACTATATGGGTTTTGGGATAACCATGAATGCGTTGGTGGGGATACATTATCTTACTGGTTATCCAGATAAGGTACCCTTTGGGATGGGAACGAACTATCCTGACCATGTGCCGAATCCTGTGCATACTGCTTTTGCTATTGCGGTAGCTCTTTTGCACCGGCGGAAAACAGGCCAAGGCCAGTTGATCGATGTTTCTCAAACTGAGGCAGCTTTGGCTGTATTACCTACCTCAGTTATGAATTATGCGGCAAATGGTAAGGTACTAGAGCGACGGGGCAACCGTGACCTAAACGTAGCGCCTCATGGGGTCTATGCCACTAAAGGCGACAGAAGGTGGATTGCGATTGCTGTTTTCAATCAATCGGAATGGGCAGCTTTATTAAACGTAATGGGAAACTCTGAATGGTCTAATAGCGAAAAGTTTTCTTCTGCGGCAAGTCGTTTGGAAAATCAAGATGAGCTTGACGAGATGATTGAAACGTGGACCAATCAACATGAAGCATATCAACTAATGGATCGACTGGCCCAAGCTGGGGTTAGAGCCGGAGTTCTGCAAAATTCTAAGGATTTGTTGGAAGACCCGCAGCTTAATGAGAGAGGTTTTTGGGCTTACCTAAACCATCAGGAAATGCGCAGACATGTCTATAATGTTTCGCCAGCTCATCTATCCAAAACTCCCGCGCAATTATATTCGCCTGCCCCACTATTGGGGGAGCATACGGATAGGGTGTTGAAGGAAGTCTTGGGGTTAAGCGAGGCGGAGATTGTGAAGTTAAGGGAAGAAAAAGTCATTGGATAATAGCCTAAACGGGGAGGACAACTTAATGGATTTTAGAATATCGGATGAATATGTAGCATTAAAAAAAATGGTGCGAAAATTTACCGAAAATGAATTGTTTCCTTTAGAACAAGATGTCATTGACCGTGAGTCAGCAAGGGGCACCAGTGATGCTCCATCCTTAGCACCGGAAGTAGAAATGCAATTAATGAAGAGAACTGAGGAATTAGGCTTATGGGGGATTGAGGTTCCCGAAGAATTTGGCGGACAAGATCTGGGCGCATTGGCCAAAGTTATTGTTGTAGAAGAAATGAATCGATCAATTGTTCAATTTACGTTACCCCCAGATGCTCCAAACCTTAATTTCTTAAAAGAGTGCTGCACTAAGGAACAATACGATCGATACCTGACGCCTTATGCCACGGGAAAAAAGCGTTCTGCTTTGGCCATGACGGAGCCCAATGCCGGATCAGACGCATCTGCTATTGAAACCCGGGCTGATTTTAAAAATGGCAAGTGGATTCTAAACGGAACTAAGGCATTTATCAGTTTTGCACCAAAAGTCGATTTTTTTATCGTGATTGCCTTATCGGATAGAGAAAAACGCAAAAAAGGCGGATTTACGGCATTTTTAGTGGATAAAGGAACTCCGGGATTGCAGATCGTCCGCAATGTTAATACTGTTGGCGATATGTTAGCCTACGAACTCGTTCTCGAAGACGTCGAGTTAGACCCAGGCCAGGTCTTGGGTGAGGTAGGGAATGCATTTATTCCGTTACAAAACCGTTTTGGAGTAAGGAGAATGGAGCTTGCTGCTCGGTGCTTAGGTTATGCAGATCGTCTCATTCAGCTGATGATTGAGCAAGCAAATATTAGAACGACCTTTGGTAAACCTTTAGCAGATCGGCAGGCAGTTCAGTGGTGGATATCAAATTCAACGATGGAACTGCACGCTGCCCGTTTAATGGTGTATCATGCCGCTTGGAAAGTTGATCAGGGTCATAAGGATATGCGCAAAGAAGCGGCAATGTTGAAGGTGTATTGTACAGAAATGCTTTCCAAAATTGCTGACCGCGCTATTCAGGTCCACGGTGGCCTGGGGCTTTCCAAAGAAATGCCAATCGAATATATTTATCGCTTAGTTCGCGTCTTCCGAATTGTTGAGGGCCCCTCGGAAATCCATAGGTGGCTACTGGCTAGGGAAATCCTCAAAGACGGTAAACCCTACGATGCATTTAGATAATATACTTGCCAAATTGAAAGGGGTATGAAGAAAATGGGTGTGCTTTTTAACAAAGAAGGACATGTTGCTTATATTACATTAAACAGGCCAGAACAATTAAATGCCTTAGACCCTGAATCATGGAAGGAACTTCATGAAATTTTAAGGATGGCAAAAGCTGATTTGGATATTCGCGTTTTAGTTTTGACGGGGGCAGGTGAGAAGGCATTCTGTACTGGATCGGATCTAAAAAAGAGTATGCCACCGCAAACCAGTTTTGCTTCAACTTATTTTGACGAGGATAATTTACTGGCTCCTATGGAAATGTGGAAGCCAATCATTTGCGCGATTAACGGTTATGCAATCGGTGGGGGTTTGGAAATGGCCCTGGCTTGTGATATTCGCATTGCATCTGAGAAGGCCTCCTTTGGTTTGTCGGAGGTTAAGGTAGGTAGTTTATCGGGATTAGGAGGTACCCAGAGACTGATAAGGGCTATTCCGAAGGCAGTTGCCATGAGAATGCTGCTAACGGGAGATAGGATTGATGCTCAAGAAGCGTACCGGATTGGTCTGATCAGTGACGTTGTTCCTGCAGATAAGTTAATGGAGACTGCTAAAGCCATAGCTGAAAAGATTGCGTCTAATGCTCCTTTATCAGTTAAAGCTGCAAAACAAGCTGTGGTAATCGGAGGAGATTTACCAGTCAAACAAGGTTCTCAACTGGAAGGATTGCTTTGGGGCATATTGCGTGATTCCGAAGATAGGATTGAAGGACGTGTAGCGTTTGCAGAAAAAAGACCTCCCAAATATAAGGGTAAATAAAGAGTGCAACTAAAACTCAAATTTAGAATGCTCACCTTTTTTGGAGGAAAAAACCTATCCAAAAAGGTGAGGTATATAAGAATGAGATGGTTAAATCTTATTTATCAAATGCTTAAATGGCTAATAAAAAATCAGAATTTTTAGAGTATTTATACAATTAAAAGACGCCGCCTAATTTGTCAAGTTCTTCTTAGAGTAGGATCTTTATGTTTAGGAGGTTTACAAATGATGGATGTAATTCGGATTGAAGTTCCATTAAGCCGTGATAAAGTCAGTTTTCTTAAAGCGGGTGATAACGTTCTTCTCAGTGGTACTGTGTATACTGGGATGGATGTAGCTCAGCGTAAAATTGTGGAAACGTTAACACGGGGTGACCGCCTTGAGTTTGATTTGTGTGACCAGCTATTTTATTTTGTAAACCCCTCCCCTACAAAACCAGGGCAGATTATTGGATCTGCTGGTCCGCAAGCTAATGGTTGGATAGATGAGTATTCATTAAAGTTGCTTGAACTGGGAATTACCGGAATTATTGGTAAGGGACTATGTTCTCAAGGCATAGTTGATGGATTTAAGGAACATGGTGCGGTATTCTTTGGGGCAATTGGTGGAATAGGTGCCTTAATTGCTAAAAAAATAATCTCTGCAGAAGTCATTGCCTACCCGGAATTAGGGCACGATGCTATCAATCGTATTGAAATTAAAGATTTCCCAGTTGTCGTTATCGTTGATAGTCAGGGGAATAATTATTACGAGAGCGCTAAAGCCAAGTACAGAAGAGTCTAGGAATTAAGATTGGGATAATATTGAGCTAGCCGTTTGAATGCGTTTACCTTGACATCCTTTACAAGTCTAGCTAAAATAGAACAGTGAGATAAAGAAAAATAGCGAGACACCTATTGAATCGTTGCCCGAGTTGTACCTATACACAAAACATAGTCTTTCTGACAGGAAAAATAAAAGCTAGTGCGGTTCTCGGACTAGCTTTATTTATGTGTTTTGTTGCAGAAGATAGTCTTGTAAGATAGTCTACTGCTTGAGAAATAGAGGAACTCTGTTTACATTTAAAGGTCTGAAAGGAAATGGTAAAGCGCATGACAAAATTTATTTTCGTAACGGGCGGCGTTGTGTCTTCCCTAGGAAAGGGAATTACAGCGGCATCCCTGGGTTGCCTTCTTAAAAATAGGGGTTTCAAAGTGGCAATACAAAAATTTGATCCCTATATTAATATTGACCCTGG
Organism: Peptococcaceae bacterium BRH_c23; assembly: GCA_000961805.1. Next base: position 22,105 of record LADV01000186.1, read on the forward strand.
AACAATGAGCCCATATCAACACGGTGAAGTGTTTGTTACGGATGATGGAGCGGAAACAGATCTAGATTTGGGTCACTATGAGCGCTTTATTGATGTTCCAGTTTCAAAAAACAGCAATGTTACCACCGGTAAGGTCTACTGGTCGGTCATCCGAAAGGAACGTAAGGGTGATTATCTAGGCGGGACTGTTCAAGTCATACCTCATATTACGAATGAGATTAAAGAGCGGATCTACCGTGTAGCGCGAGAAAGCCATCCAGACTTCGTGATCACCGAGATCGGTGGAACGGTTGGGGACATTGAATCCCTACCTTTTCTTGAAGCAATCCGCCAGATGAAGAATGATATTGGGCGAGAGAATGTCGTCTATATTCATGTAACCCTAGTCCCTTATTTAGCGATGTCTGGTGAATTAAAAACAAAACCGACACAGCATTCGGTTAAGGAATTACGGGGAATCGGTATTCAACCATCGATTATCGTTTGTCGTACAGAGAAAGCCCTCTCCAAGGACATGAAGGAAAAGTTAGCTTTACTATGTGATGTAGACTTAGAAGCGGTTGTTCAATGTTTGGATGCATCGACTATTTATGAAGTCCCCCTTAAACTCCAAGCAGAAGGACTTGACGATATTGTCCTACGCTGCGCAGGTCTAGAAGCCCCTCCGGCAGATATGGCCGAGTGGAAGGTAATGGTGGAGAGAATTAAATCTCCGACGAGGGAAATCGAGATTGCGATTGTTGGCAAATACGTGGAACTCCCTGATGCCTACCTAAGTGTGGCAGAGGCTTTACGGTCAGCAGGGACTGAGCACGGCGCTAAAGTAAAAGTTCGCTGGATTAATTCGGAGAATATTGAGGAAGAATCGGCCGAAAAGTACTTAGAAGGCGTTGATGGAATCCTTGTCCCCGGAGGATTTGGTAACCGGGGCATTGAAGGGAAAATCGAAGCAATCCGGTATGCTAGAGAACAAAAGACTCCATTTCTAGGGATTTGCCTTGGGATGCAAACAGCCATCATAGAAGTTGCACGCAATCTCTGTGGTATGGAACGTGCAAATAGTACAGAATTTGATGCAGACACACCTTTTCCAGTCATTGATATTCTCCCAGAGCAAAAGGACATCGAAGAAAAAGGCGGCACCATGCGCTTAGGTATTTCTCCTGCGAAATTAGTTGAGGGAAGTATTGCATACGCTGCATATCAGGATCAAGTTATTTACGAGCGCCATCGTCATCGCTATGAGGTCAATAATCAATTCCGAACTCAACTTGAAGAAGCTGGGTTGAGGTTCTCGGGCACATCGTTAGATGGACGTCTGGTAGAAATTGCTGAGTTCCCAGATCATCCCTGGTTTGTTGCCTCCCAGTTTCATCCCGAATTCAAGTCTCGGCCGAACCGAGCACATCCACTTTTCAGAGAATTTATACGTGCTACGCTATCGCAAGACGCGAAGTAGTTCGAAGTTCGAATTAATGTACGATATTCGTGCATCGTAAGGGTTCATATTTGCGAGGCGCGGGGTTCAATATTCGAACCTCGCGCCTCGTACTTCGAACCTCAACAGGAAGAGTTCTGCTAAACCTGGATTAAGGGTCAAGCATGAACTCTTCCTGTATAATAGTGAGTTACTGATTAGAGGAGCAAGACCATGGCAAGAATGAAGAGAGGAAGGGGACTGAACCGGATGCCCTATGTTGCAAGATGGATCGATAAAAATGAACATATGCGATTTAATGCTTTTTTAGCTAAAGATTCCAAAGGACACGTGCTCCAGTCGTGGGAGTGGGGAGAAATTAAGAGCAGGACAGGCTGGGTACCCTGGCGTTTGATAGTCGAAGAAAACAATGAGATCGTTGCAGTGGTCTCTATTCTTGAACGGAAAATACCGGTTATAGGGATTCCTATTTTTTACGCTTCACGAGGGCCGGTACTCAACTTAAAAAATAGTGCATTATTAGACTTAGTTTTAAAGGAAATTAAAACGTTAGCTAAGGCTCGAGGGGCTATTTTCCTAAAAATTGATCCAGATGTGTCTTCTTCAGAAAAAGAACTGGAGCAGTATTTGCTTTCGAGAGGATTCAGATCTGCTGAGAGCGGCAAGGGTTTTGAAGGGGTTCAACCAAAGTATGTGTTTCGGCTAGATATATCTCCAGATGAAGCAACCCTGCTCGCAAATATGCAACAGAAAACACGCTATAACATCCGTCTTGCCCAGAAAAAGGGGGTTCAGATCAGGCGAGGAAAACGAGAAGATTTGCCGGAATTTTATCGCGTATTGAAAGAAACGACCGAGCGCGATCGCTTTTTGGTGCGGGCTTATTCTTATTTTGAAGACCTTTATGATTCCTTGGTCCCGGCGGGCTTAGGGGAATTATTTATCGCCGAATATGAAGGGAATATTGTAGCCGGAACCTTGGCATTTGTCATAGGGGATAAGGCTTGGTACATATACGGGGCTTCCTCAAACGCTCACCGCAATGTCATGCCGAACTATTTAATTCAGTGGGAAATGATTCGGTGGGCAAAATCCCTGGGCTGCACTCTCTATGATTTTCGAGGGGTGCCCGGACATTTAACGGAAGATAATCCACTTTATGGGCTTTATCGATTTAAGAAGGGATTTAACGGAGAGTATACAGAGTTCATCGGAGAATGGGACCTAGTGTATCGCCCCATGGTTTATTTTCTTTGGAACCATCTAGAGCCCATCTATTCTGATTTGTTAAAGGGATTAATCACAAAGCTGCGGCGAATGCGGAGGGGATAACGCAATGGCTGGGACCTGGATTGAAGTAGACCTGGATTCCTTAGTTGGAAATTATCAAGAAGTCATTAAGCATCTTCGTCCCGGCTCAAGGTGTATGGCAGTTGTAAAATCTGATGCTTATGGCTTGGGAGCGATTGAAGTTGCGCATTCCTTACAACGTGCTGGATGTGATGCGTTTGCGGTCACGAGAATAGAAGAAGGGCTAATCTTACGTGAGCACGGAATTGAGGGACTCATTCTAGTTTTGGGACCCACACTAAAGGAAGAATGGCCCATGGCTATCGCAGCAAAGTTACAGCTAACAATGACTGAACTAGCCTGGATTGCGGAGTTAAATGAAACGGGTTCGAAATTGGAATTGCAGCTTGATCAGCCAATCCAGGTACATCTGAAGGTAGAGACTGGAATGGGGAGAACTGGGTTCCGGTTCTCTGAACTTGAAGAACTTAGTATGGCCTTGTCCAAATCCAATCATATTCAGGTTGTGGGAGTATATACTCATTTTGCCAGGGCTGCCCAAAGGGATAAACGCTTTACTCTAGAGCAGTATGAACGCTTTAAGTCTTTCTCGGCCCGTTTAGAGGAACTAGGAATTCATCCTACTTGGAAGCACGTCTGTAACAGCGCTGCGTTTCTCGGCTATCCTGAATGGCATCATGATTTTGTGCGCATCGGGACTCTTTTGATCGGGCATTATCCAGGGCCAGGTTTTTCGGGAAAATTAACCTTGCGTGATCCCTGGCTTGCTAAAAGCCGGATTGTTCATCTGCGCAAAGTCCCTAACGGAACGTATGTAGGATATCAAAGTATTTATCGGACGAAGAAAGCTACACAGCTGGCAGTGATCCCTGTGGGATATGCAGATGGATTTGGGGTAGCGCCACATTTTGTTCCCCAAGGCTGGATAGATTTTTTTAAAATTATTATCAAGAATTTTGTAGCCTTGTTTGGTATTTCTCTCGGTCAGGAAAGGGTAGAACTCCAAGGTCGGACGGTTCAGGTTGCTGGAAAAATCGGAATGCAGCTTACGGTGATTGATGTGGGGATGCAGGAATGCTCTTTGGGGGATGATGTGAGGATTCCACTGCGTAGAACCGTAGCAAATCCACGTATCCTTAGGAAATACAGACAAGATGGACAAATATTGTCAGAGAGATTTTTAGAAGAAGGAATTTCACTAGAACATAAAGAATATTCATTTCTTAGAGAATAAGAAACTTGCGTTATCATAAGTTTGGTTAGAGCTTATCTAAAACCAGTTTGTTATTCGATATTCGAATGATGAACTACGAACCAGGATTCAGACTAGAGGAGAGACTTGAGGAATAGGGGGTTATGGGGTGGCAAAAGTTCTTATCGTAGACGACCAATTGGGTGTGCGTCGTCTACTCTTTGAGACCTTCAGGGAAGATCAACATGAGGTTGAAATGGCTGCGAATGGTACGGATGCTGTTCAGTTACTTAAGACCTTTAAGCCTGACCTCATCTTAATGGACATGAAAATGCCAGGAATGAACGGGCTAGAAACATTAGGAAAAATTCGTGCAATAGACCGTCAAGTTGGCGTGATTATGATGACCGCCTACGGTGATGCACAGAATATGGAACAAGCTAAGGATCTGGGGATTCTCTATTATATGAGTAAACCCTTTGATTTATTTGACCTTAGAAAACGGGTGAAGGAAATATTACAAACCTCGTAGCTTTACGACAATAGTTTCGCCGCTTACTACTTGCTTTTTTTGTTAATCAAAAGGCAGGAAATTCTTTATGCATGACGAAGTATATGCAGTAGGAAGAGGTGGGAATTATGATTCTAACAACAAACTCAACAATTGCTATGCAGTGTTCCCAATGTGGAGAGCTAGAATTTCATGCCCTCTCTCTCTTTGCATTTTCTCGACCAGGACGTAAGAATCTGCATTGCAGTTGTGGTTTTCAGTCTATGTCGGTAACCAGCCGTAACAGTCAGCAGTTCAATATTGCTTATGATTGTGCTTACTGTGGGGAGACCCATTATTTAAGATTAAACCGACATGCCATTTGGGGGAGAGATGCTTTGCCGCTCACTTGCCCCGACGTAGGCGCTTCGGTCGGATATATAGGGCCAAAGCAGAAGGTTAACCATGCTTGTCATGAACGTGAAAAATCCATGGAATTGGCAGTAGAGTTAGGTTATGAGGAAGAGTTTGAAAATCCGGAAGTGATGCTTTGGATTTTAGATCATCTTCATCGTCTCGCAAAGCAAGGAGATTTAGGGTGTGCCTGTGGAAACCATCAGTTAACCTTTGAATTGTTGCCGGACCGCATCGAGCTTTATTGTGAATGCTGTGAAGCGGTAGGAGTGGTCTATGCAGACAGCTCAGATAATGTTCGTCAATTTGAAGGTATAAATTCCTTGTATTTGAAGGAGAATAAAACTTGGCTTATTAATAGTCCACTACGAGGGCAACATATATCAAGAAAAATTGAGGAGGAAAAAAAATGGCGTTAGTATCGATGATTGAATTATTAGACAGGGCGCAAAAAGAACGTTATGCAGTAGGGGCATTTAATTGCAACAATATGGAGATTGTCCAGGCTATCGTGGCTGCTGCTGAGGCTGAAAAGGCTCCCGTTATTATTCAAGCTAGTCAAGGCGCGATTAAATATGCGGGAATTGAATATATTACCGCGTTGACAAAACTGGCGGCAGAAAAGGCCAGCGTACCTATAGCTCTGCATCTTGATCATGGAACTAGTTTCGCACAGGTTATGCAGTGTGCGCGAAACGGATTTTCTTCCGTGATGATCGATGGTTCCAAACTTGCGTTAGAAGACAACATTGCTTTGACCAACAAAGTCATTGAGGCAGTTCGACTTTTAGGGGTTTCCGTAGAGGCTGAATTGGGCAAAATAGGTGGAACGGAAGATGATATTACCGTAGACGAGCGAGAGGCGTTGTTTACGGATCCGGCTGAAGCAGAGTACTTTGTTCAAGCGACAAAGGTAGATGCCTTAGCAATAGCTATCGGGACAGCTCATGGTCAATATAAAGGGATTCCGAAACTCGACTTTGAACGGCTAACGAAAATTCGAGAACGAGTTTCCACGCCGCTTGTATTGCATGGTTCCTCCGGAGTTCCAGATGAGGCACTGATCGAAGCGATTTCACGGGGTGTCTGCAAAGTAAACATTGACACAAATATCCGCGAAGCGTTTGTATGGGCTGCTCGCCAAGTGCTTGAAGGGGACGCCCAAGAAATTGACCCGCGCAAAATGTTGGGTCCTGCTCGAGAAGCTGCAACCAAAATAATCCGCGAGAAAATCCGGATTTTTGGAAGCAACGGGAAAGCATAAAAGAAAGAAGGCAATAGAATGCAGTTTTTTTTAGACTCCGCAAATATCGGAGAAATAAAGCAAGCTTGGGATATGGGAGTTATCGCAGGCCTAACGACAAACCCCAGTTTAGTTGCTAAAGAAGGACAGGACTTCCACGAGCTTCTAAACACGATCATTGGGATTGTCGACGGCCCGATCAGTGCAGAAGTAATAGCCCTTGATCATGAAGGGATGTTACAGGAAGCACATGTTTTAGCGGGGATTCACCCAAACATTGTGATTAAGGTTCCGATGACGGAAGATGGTCTTAAAACTGTTAAAGTATTATCGTCTGAGCAAATCAAAACGAATGTCACACTCGTATTTACAGCGAATCAAGCGTTACTAGCAGCACGGGCAGGTGCAACCTATGTAAGTCCTTTTCTAGGGCGACTAGACGACATCGGTGAAAATGGACTCAACTTGTTGGCTGATATATGTGATATTTACCAAGTACATGGTATCGAAACAAAAACTATTGCGGCTAGTATTCGGAACCCAGTCCATGTAACGGAATCCGCCAAAATCGGAGCTGATTTTGCAACGATTCCCTTTGGAGTTTTAAGACAGCTATTTCGTCATCCTTTAACTGAAGCTGGGATCGAAAAGTTTTTAGCAGACTGGAATAAACGATAGATAACTATACTATTTGATTAATACTGCTAGTAAGGTTAAGGTTATAAACGACCTCAAACATTGGCATCTGCTTGTCTGAAACCAGATAGATAGATGCCAATGTTTCTATCTATCTCAAGAGGAATCGAGACCATTAAGGTGTTGAAAACTCTTTTAAAGTATGTCACAATAAGAGTATAGGCGATCAATGTGATAACATAATTAAGGATTACTTACATAGAAGTAACTCGTTTGTTTAAGTCAGCTAAGTAGAAATAAGGGTAATACTATGGGTTAATTTAAGGAGGAGTCGAAAATGGAAAGAGAACTAACAATGGAATTTGCTAGAGTGACAGAGGCTGCGGCGCTAGCTTCGGCACGTTGGGTAGGGTTAGGGGATAAGATAGCCGCTGATAATGCTGCTGTTGAAGCGATGCGGGCAGTTTTTAACACAATTCACATGGATGGTACAGTGGTGATCGGCGAAGGGGAAATGGATGAGGCCCCGATGCTCTACATTGGGGAACGTGTCGGAAATGGAGACAGTCCGGAATTGGATGTTGCAGTTGATCCTCTAGAGGGCACCAATAGTTGTGCGAAAGGAGTGGCAGGGGCGATTGCTGTTGTAGCGATTGCCAAGAGGGGCTGCTTACTCCACGCTCCAGATATGTATATGGATAAGATTGCGGTAGGTCCTGCTGCTGTTGGGAAGATAAGTTTAGATGCCACAGTGCGTGAAAACGTCTCGAATGTAGCTAAAGCGTTAGGGAAAGATATGAAAGACATAACGGTCGTCATTTTGGATCGCCCACGTCATCAGAAATTGATTCAAGATGTGCGTGATTGCGGAGCGCGGGTGCGGCTTATTACCGATGGGGATGTTTCTCCGGCTGTGGCCTGTGCATTTGAAGATACGGGTGTCGATATGATGATGGGGGTTGGCGGAGCGCCTGAAGGGGTCCTAGCAGCTGCGGCCTTGCGTTGTATGGGCGGGGAAATGCAAGGCCGCCTGTGGCCGGAAAACGAAGAAGACGTCGCTCGAGCTAAAGCCTTAGGGATTGAGGACGTCCAAAAATTATTAACGATGGATGACTTGGTGAGTACTGATGATGTCTTTTTTGCAGCGACTGGGATTACAGAAGGCCCTTTACTACGCGCTGTAACCTATACCTCTAAAGGTGCATTGACTCACACTGTTGTCATTCGAGGAAAAACGGGGACAGTTCGCTTTATTGAAGCACGTCACTGCTTTGACAAGAAGCCTGATTATGCTATGAAGGGCTGTTAAATAGGCCGCTAACAAGATCCTTGACCAGCGGATACTATTTGTGCTAGAATAGTAAGAGTTGACTGGAATTTTGTCATGAGCAGGCGTGGTCAAGAAAGCCGCGCCTTGATCTAAACGGGAAAGAGGTGAAGACATGAAAGAAAAAATTCACCCGAAATACGAACAAACCACGGTGACATGTGCTTGCGGAGAAGTCATTCCAACAGGCAGCACAAGAATGAACATAAAAGTGGAAATCTGTTCGAAGTGCCATCCCTTCTATACCGGGATACAGCGGTTTGTCGATGCAGGCGGACGGGTTGATCGGTTTAAAAAGAAATACGGGATGTAAACAACGGCCTGCGGTCGTTGCTGGTGGAAAAGCAGAGCGCAAGCTCTGCTTTTT